>NZ_JBEZZS010000005.1:0-237194 GCF_040639295.1 Nocardioides sp. NPDC023903
GACCTTGATGTGTTCGAACAAATGTTCGATCACATCAAGGTCGAGTCTTCACTTCTGGCGTGCCGAATCCTCACTTACGGCGGGCGAGTCCGTAGTTGTGACGAACGAGACTGTCGACCCCACTCGACCGGCGTTGCTGACGTCTCGGCGTCGCTGACCGGCTCTACCTAGCAGGTGCCCGCTACGTCGCGGGGGCCGATCGCGCAGGTGTCGCTACCCGCGCCGCCATAGAGGACGTCCTCACCCGAGCCGCCATCGAGGTTGTCGTTCTGGTCCCCTCCCTCGAGGTAGTCGGCTCCAGAATCTCCGCGGAGGACGTCCGAGCCTGTGCCGCCGAGAAGGCTGTCATCCCCGTTGCCTCCCCAGACGCGGTCATTACCGGCATCACCGCGGATGTAGTCGTTGTGGTCTCCGCCTTGGATCTGGTCAGCGCCACGGCCGCCGTACAGATCGTCGGCCTCGGTGCCACCGTAGATCCGGTCGTCACCAACGCCTCCCCAAACCAGGTCGCGCCCCGCACCGGTCGAGACGATGTCGTTGCCATCGCCTGCCGTGATGGTGTCGGTTCCGATCGCACCCCAGATGCGGTCGCTGCCGGCGCCGCCATAGATGTCGTCGCTGCCGCGTCCGCCGATGATCTTGTCGGCTCCTGACTCGCCATAGAGAAAGTCGGGCCGGGCTCCGCCTCGGACGGTGTCGTTGCCCGCGTTGCCGTGGATGTGATCTTGCGAGTCGCCACCCAGGATGGTGTCACTGCCGTACCCACCGCTGATGATGTCGACGCCCGATCCGCCATCGATGAGGTCGTTGCCACCCCTACCTTCGATCACATCGCCGCCGCCTCGACCGCAAATCACATCCCTGCCGGACGTTCCGCGGAGCTTGTCGTCACCGGACGTGCCGACGATCGTGCAACGTACGCCGGTTGATGTTGTCGCCGCGCCTGCGGGGCTCGCCACGAGTACGGTCGCCGAGGCGGCCATCGCGACGATCCCGGCAAGCAGCCTGCGCCCCGTCAGGAGCACCATTCCTGCCTCCAGAAGTTCTCAGGCCCGCGTCACTGCGGGCCGGAAGATGCTCCCAGATCCGATGCCCCCGGGTGTAGCGAATTCACGTTCTGTAGGGCGAATGTCGAACGTGGGAGTCCCGGTGTCACTGGGTGACTCCGGGACTCCCAAGTCGCGTCCTGCTCGACGTCAGAACAAAAGGGCCGTGCTCGGGTCGCCGACGATCCTGGCCACGTCGGCGAGGAAGCGGGAGCCGGCCTCGCCGTCGATGTGGCGGTGGTCGAAGCTGAGCGCGAGGGTGCAGACGTCGCGGGGCTCGATGCGCTCGTCGTCACCGGTGCCGACCACCCACGGCTGGCGCTTGATCGCGCCGACGGAGAGGATCGCGGACTCGCCCGGGTTGATGATCGGGGCGCCGCCGTCGATGCCGAACGGACCGATGTTGGTGATTGTGAACGTCCCGCCGGTCTGGTCGGCCGGCGGGGTCTTGCCGGTGCGCGCGGTGGCGGTGAGCTCGTTGATCGCGGTGCCGAGCTCGACCAGGGACATCCGGTCGGCGCCCTTCACGTTCGGCACCTGGAGGCCCCTGGGGGTGGCTGCGGCGATGCCGAGGTTGACGTACTCCTTGAAGACGATCTCCTGGGCGGCCTCGTCCCACCACGAGTTGATGATCGGCGTACGTCGCATCGCCAGCAGCGTCGCCTTGGCCACGATCAGCAGGGGGCTGACGCGGACCTCGGCGAAGTCGCGGTTGGCCTTGAGGCCGGCGACCAGCTCGGACGTACGTGTCACGTCGACCGTCGTCCAGACGGTCACGTGCGGCACCGTGAACGCCGAGTCGACCATCGCCTGGCCCATCTGCTTGCGCAGGCCCTTGATCGGCTCACGACGCTCACCACCAACCGGCACTGCCGGCTCGGTCGACGTCGCCGGAGCGGACGTCTGGTTCTCCAGGTCGGCGGTGGTGATCACGCCGTCGTCCCGCTCCGGGGTGACGGTCGCCAGGTCCACACCCAGGTCGCGCGCGAGCTTGCGGGCGGTCGGCTTGGCGAGCACACCGGTGCCCGCGGCGGCGGCCGGCGCGGAGACCGTGCGGTTGCGGCGTACGACCGCGTCTTCCTTGGAGCCGTAGCCGACCAGCGTCAGTGGCTTCTCGTGCTCGTCCGGCTCAGGAGCTGACGTCTCGGCCGCCCGGGCTGACGCCTCGGCCGCCCGGGCTGACGCCTCGGCCGACGGGGCTGACGCCTCGGCCGACGGGGCTGACGCCTCGGCTGACGGGGCTGACGCCTCGGCCGGTGCGGGCGCCTCCGCCGAGTCGCCGATGCGGATGATCGGGGTGCCGACCTGGACCTCGGTGCCGACCTCGACGAGGAGCTCCTGGACGACGCCGGCATAGGGCGAGGGGAGCTCGACGACGGACTTGGCGGTCTCGATGTCGCAGACGGGGTCGTTGACCTTGATGACGTCACCGACCGCGACGTGCCACTCGACGATCTCGGCCTCGGTGAGGCCCTCGCCGACATCCGGCAGCTTGAACTCGTTCACCATGCCAGGCTCCTGTCGACGGCATCGAGGACCCGGTCGAGGTCGGGGAGGAAGTACTCCTCCGCCCGGGCCGGCGGGTAGGGCGTGTCGAAGCCACCCACGCGCAGGACCGGCGCCTCCAGGGAGTGGAAGCAGGTCTCGGTGATCCGCGCGGCGAGCTCGGCGCCGAGGCCGAGGTTGACGTGAGCCTCGTGGACGACGACGGCACGACCGGTACGCCGCACCGACTCGTAGACCGGGCCCATGTCCAGCGGCGAGAGCGTGCGCAGGTCGATCACCTCGACCGACTTGCCCTCCCCCGCGGCCGCCTCGGCAGCGGTGAGCGCGGTCTTCACGGTGGGCCCGTAGGCGAGCATCGTCAGGTCGGTGCCGGTGCGCGTCACCCGCGAGGCGAACAGCGGACCAGGCGTGGCGTCGACGTCCACGTCGGCCTTGGTCGAGTGGTAGAGCCGCTTCGGCTCCAGGAAGATCACCGGGTCAGGGTGGGAGATCGCCTGCTGGATCATCCAGTAGGCGTCGACCGGGTCCGAGCAGGCCACCACCTTGAGACCAGGGGTGTGCGCGAACTGCGCCTCCGGCGACTCGCTGTGGTGCTCAACGGCCCCGATCCCGCCACCGAACGGGATCCGGATGACCATCGGCATCGCGACCCGGCCGCCGGAGCGGTAGTGGAACTTGGCCACCTGCGACACGATCTGGTCATAGGCCGGGTAGACGAACCCGTCGAACTGGATCTCCACCACCGGCCTGTAGCCCCGCAGCGCGAGCCCGACCGCCGTGCCGACGATCCCCGACTCCGCCAGCGGCGTGTCGACGACCCGTGCCTCGCCGAAGTCCTTCTGCAGCCCGTCGGTGATCCGGAAGACACCGCCGAGACGGCCGATGTCCTCACCCATCAGGACGACCTTGTCGTCGTCCTCCATCGCTCGCCGCAGACCGGCGTTGAGCGCCTTCGCCAGCGTCATCTTGGTCATCGGGAAGCCCCCTCGTGCTCGAACGAGGCGCGGTACGCCGCGTAGCCGTCGCGCTGCTCCCGCAGCTCGTCGGGCAGCTCGGTGTAGACGTTGTCGAAGAGGCGTACGGGATCGGGCTCGGGCAGGGAGTGGATCCCGGCGCGCAGTCGCTCGCCGAACTCCTCGGCCTCGGCCTCCACCTTGGCGAAGAAGGAGGTCGAGGCGCCGCCGCCGCGGCGCAGATAGGCCTCGACCCGGGCGATGGGGTCCTTGAGCTTCCACGCCTCGACCTCGTCGGAGACCCGGTAGCGGGTCGGGTCGTCGGTGGTCGTGTGGGCGCCCATCCGGTAGGTGTAGGCCTCGATCATCGTCGGCCCTCCACCCTCACGGGCCCGCTTGAGCGCCGACTTCATCACCTCGTACGTCGCCAGCACGTCGTTGCCGTCCACACGGATTCCGGGGAAGCCGAAGCCCTGGGCGCGCTTGAAGAGCGGCACTTTGACCATCTGCTCGACCGGCTCGGAGATGGCCCACTGGTTGTTCTGGCAGAAGAAGACGACCGGGGCGTTGTAGGAGGCGGCGAAGACCATCGCCTCGTTGACGTCGCCCTGCGAGGAGGCGCCGTCACCGAAGTGGGCCACCACGGCGGTGTCGCGGGTCGGGTCGCCGGTGCCGACCAGGCCGTCCATCTGGACACCCATCGCGTAGCCGGTCGCGTGCAGAGTCTGGGCGCCGATGACGATCGTGTAGAGCCCGAAGTTGTGCTCGGCGGGGTCCCAGCCACCCTGGTCGGTGCCCCGGAAGAGTCCGAGCAGCTGCATCGGGTCGACGTCGCGGCACCAGGCCACGCCGTGCTCGCGGTAGGTCGGGAAGACGAAGTCCTGGGGTGCGAGCGCGCGGGCCGCGCCGATCTGCGCCGCCTCCTGGCCCAGCAGCTGTGCCCACAGGCCCAGCTCGCCGTGGCGCTGCAGCGCGGTGGCCTCGACGTCGAGGCGACGGGTCAGCACCATGTCGCGGTAGAAGCCGCGTACGGCCTCGTCCTCAGGTCGGTCGGGTGAGAACTCGAAGTCCGGGTGCGAGACCCGTTCTCCCTCGGGGTTCAGCAGCTGCACCATGTCGGTGTGGCTGGGACTCGGATCCAGAAATTCAGTCATCACGCTTCCTTCACACGGGGTGGGGTTGCCACCGCTGGCTACGCCGATCACGGGCTTGTGATCCGTGGCACATCGGCATAGCCAAACGGTACCCGCCCCCGGGAGAGAAGAGGTTCGAGTCAGATGAACATAGACAACTAAGCAAGCGCTTAGTAAGTTCTACGAGACGTGACGGAGCCCGGCCCAGGAGATGAGGAACCGATGACTCGATTTGCCCGAGTGGAGTCGCTCAAGAGCGACCTAGGAGTGGCTGACCTGGTGGACCTCCCCGCACCGCAGCTCGGCGAGGGCGAGGTGCTGGCACGGATCGAACGCTTCGCTCTGACGACGAACAACATGACCTACGCGGTCTACGGCGACACCCTGGGCTATTGGAATCTGTTCCCGGCCGAACAGTCGGGATACGGTTGCATGCCGGCGTGGGGACACGTGGAGATCGTCGAGTCGAGGGCCTCCGACATCCCCCTCGGGACGCGGATCTTTGGCTACTTCCCCATCGCGACCCATCTGACGATGCGACCCACGTCGGTCACCTCCCGCAGCTTCGTCGACGGCGCCGAGCACCGCACCGGGACGCCCCAGGTCTACAACCTCTACGAGCTCGAACCCCGGGACTCCGATCCACGGCTGGACAGCCTCACCGCCATCTTCCGTGCTCTGTTCATCACCTCGTACACCGCCGCCGACTACCTCCGTGATCGCGACTTCTTCGATGCCGAGCAGTTCGTGATCTCGAGCGCCTCGAGCAAGACGGCGTACGGCACCGCCTACTGCCTCGCCGACTCACCGGCACAGAAGATCGCGCTCACCTCCGCCCGCAACATCGACTTCGTGAACGGCCTCGGCCACTACACCGCGGCGCATGAGTACGCCGACCTGACGGCCATCGACAGGACCAAACGGACCGTCTACGTCGACCTGTCAGGCGACGGTGACCTGCGCCGCCGGGTTCACGAGCACTTCGGCGACCACCTCGCCTTCGACTGCCTCATCGGGTCGACCCAAGCCGACGGTTTCCCCGAGGACGACGACAGCCTCGTGGGACCGGCTCCGGTCTTCTTCTTCGCAGCCCTCCAGCTCGACGCCTACAAGGCCGAAGGCCAGTCGCGCGCGTTCATGGAGCGCTATCGACGCGACGAGCGTGACTTCCTCGAGCGCGTGGGAGGAACGGAGCAGCCATCGATCGAGCTGCTCGAACACGCCGGTCTCGAGGACGCCCCCGCCGTCATCGCCGGCTTCCACGACGGGTCGACGGACCCCGCTGTCGGCCACGTCTTCCTCCCGAACGCGGGCTGATCGGAATTTCTGTGGTCCCGACCGTGAGGCGCCGCTAGAGTCGCGCCCCCTAGACCACCGGAGGCCCACCATGTCCGATCCGTACGGCTACAGCCAGCCCGTCGAACGGCCCAAGACGCTGACGTACGCGGTCTACGGGATGTGGCTTGGCGGCCTGCTGAGCGTCGTCTCGACGGTCTTCCTCCTCACCACGGACACCACCGAGATGAAGACGCTGATGGTGACGGAGATGGAGAAGCAGCCGACGTACGACCCCTCGGTCTTCGACGCGAGGGAGATGGCTGACGTGATGATCCCGATCATCCAGATCGGCGGCGCGGTCTTCGGGCTGATCGCCCTCGGGCTGTGGATCTGGATGGCGGTCATGAACGGAAAGGGCCGCAACTGGGCGCGCATCACCGGCACCGTCTTGGGCTCGCTCTCCATCGCGGGCAGCCTGTCGAGCCTGGGCAACCTCGCCGGCAACGCTGCGCTCGGCGGCGCCGCGTTGCCGATGTCGGCCGTCGGCACCGTGCTTGCCGTTGTGGACCCGTTGCTGGTGGTCGCGATCCTGGTGCTGCTGTGGGTGCGGCCGTCGTCGGCCTACTTCAGCGCGGTCAGTGCCGCGAGGCAGCGGCAGCGCACCGGCTACTACGCCGCCTGAAAGAAAAGTTTCTTTCAGCCGAGCGACTCGCGCCCGTGCGGCTCGTCCCAGCCGGAGAGGTCGGGACCGGCGGGCACGATCTGCGTCGGGTTCAGGTCGGTGTGGACGACGTAGTAGTGCTGCTTGATCTGGTCGAAGTCGAGCGTCTCGCCGATCCCGGGGGTCTGGTAGAGGTCGCGCGCGTAGGCCCACAGCGCGGGGAACTCGACCAGCTTCTGCCGGTTGCACTTGAAGTGGCCGTGGTAGACCGCGTCGAAACGTGCCAGCGTCGTGAACAGCCGGATGTCTGACTCGGTGAGCTGGTCGCCAACCAGGTAGCGCTGCCCGGAGAGCCGCTCCTCGAGCCAGTCGAGAGCAGTGAAGAGTCGGCCGTACGCCGTGTCGTACGCCTCCTGGGAGCCGGCGAAGCCGCACCGGTAGACCCCGTTGTTGATCTCGGTGAAGACCCGCTTGTTGACCTCGTCCATCTCCTCGCGCAGCGCGCGCGGCCACAGGTCGGGCGCGTCGGCGGCGAAGAAGTCGGTCCACTCGTGGAAGAAGTCGTGGGTGATCCACGGGAAGTCGTTGGTGACGACCTTGCCGGAGGCCTCCTCGACGATCGCCGGCACGGTGATGCCGCGCGGGTAGTCGGGGTAGCGCTTGAAGTAGGCCTGCTGCAGCCGCTCGATCCCGAGCACGGGGTCGACGCCGCCGGGGTCGAGGTCGAAGGTCCACGACCGGGCGTCGTGCGTCGGCCCCGCGAGGCCGAGGGAGATGACATCCTGCAGCCCGAGCAGGTTGCGCACGATGATCGCCCGGTTGGCCCACGGGCAGGCGGCGGCCGCGACCAGCCGGTAGCGGCCCGGTTCGACCGGCCACAACGGCACCTCTCTCGGCCCGAACTCGGGCGTCCGCGCGTCTAGGGTGATCCGGTCCGGGATGTAGTTCATGTCCCGGTTGAACTCGTTGCCAGGTTGTACGTAGGTCGCCTTCTCCCGCATGGACTCACTCTAACGTTGTGGTTGAATCCTGAAGCGAATCATAGGAACGTCCAGGCGAGACCCGCGGCCTCCAGGATCACCCAGAAGCGCAGCGCACGGGAGACGAGCACCGTGAGGGTGAAGATCGGCAGGTTGAACCGCAGGGCACCGAAGAGCACCGCCATCACCGCGAGCGGCGGAAAGCCGGAGAAGCCTGACGCGGCCAGGAGTGCCGTGGCCAGAACCGGGCGGCCTGAGGTCCGGGCGTACCAGCGGTCATAGGAACTCTGCCACTTGGGCGACTCGAGCTTCTTCCTGATCCAGGGGATCTTGGTGGATCCGCGACCGGCGTAGTACCAGACCACCTTGCCGCCGGTCTGGCCGAGCCCGGCGACGAACCCGAGCAACGGTGGCCACCAGTCAGAGTTCTGGGCGACGACGGAGAGGTACGCCTCGGCGTTCATCACCGGGATGAGCGCGGAGCCGAGACAGAAGAGGAGAGTGCCGATCAGAAGTCTCATCGAGGCACGGGTATGCCGATCCTGAGAAGGCGTCCCAGCGAGACGCACTTCATGACCAGCAGGGCCGTGGCAATCGCCAGACCCAACCACATCCAGCCGGTGACCAGCAGAAGGATCGCGAAGAGCCCCGAGTTGAGCGCCTTGCCCGGGTGGGACCAGTTCCACCGCCACAGCGTCCGGTCGATGACGTAGAAGTAGTTCGGGCTCTTGATCGGCCAGGCCAGGTAGGCGATCGAGAGGAAGCAGTCGATCACCATGAACTCCGCCAGGTAGACGAAGATCGCCGGCGACAGGTCCGGCTGCAGGAACGCCAGCCCGACGTAGAACGCCGCGGCGCAGAGACGGTCGGAGAAGATGTCGAGCACCCCGCCGATCCGCGTCTCCTCATCGCGCCACCGGGCGACCGCCCCGTCGAGGCTGTCCCCGGCCCAGTAGACGACCAGCGCGATGACGAGGAGCGTCAGGCTGCCCTGAGACGCGGCGCTCGCCGACAGCACCACCGACGCGATGGTGCGTACGAACGTGATCACCGTCGCCGATGTCCACAGCCGTTCCGACTCGGGACGGGCGCGCTCCTTGGCGTCGGTGATGACAGCGGTGTCGGTCATGGTCCGGAGCATAGAGTGCCGATGGGTGCAGCCCGGTGGAATATCGCCGCGCGGGTCAGCGCGGATCGCGCACCAACGAGGCCACGAAGTCGAGCTTGTCCAGGACCGCGGGCGGGATGACGAAGGGGTAGAGGTCGTCGTGGCCCATGGACCGGTTGATGACGTTCAGCGCGGCCGAGAGGGGCACCCAGATGTCGGTGACGACCTGCCGGTACGGCATGTCGGCGGGCACCGGCTCAGCGAGTCCGTACGCCGCCGCGGACCCGAGCGTGTCGCGGATGTGCAGGAAGTGGGCCCAGGTCTCCGCGAAGTCCTCGAAGGGGTGCATGGTGGCGTAGGTCGAGATGTAGTTCTCGGTCCAGCCCGCGGGCGGTCCTTCGGAGTAGTGGCGCTGGAGCGACTCCTCGTAGGAGACCGACTCGTCGCCGAAGACCTCGGTGCAGCGCTCCATCAGCTCGGGGCCACGGACCAGCTGCCACTCGTAGTAGTGGCCGACCTCGTGGCGGAAGTGGCCCAGCAGGGTGCGGTAGGGCTCGTCGAGCGTTGCCCGGACGTGCTCGCGGTAGGCGTCGTCGGACTCGGCCAGGTCGATCGTGATCACGCCGCCGTCGTGTCCGATGACCACGTCCGGGGTGGCCGCGACGCCGTCGCTGGCGAGCAGGTCGAAGGTGAGCCCCTCGGCAGGGTCCTCGACCTTGGTGCGGACCTCCAGACCGAGGTTGTCGAGCTCGACCACGAGATGACGTTTCGCCTGCTCAGCGAGGGAGTACTGCTGCTGGACGAACTCGGGCGCGGCGTCGTTGGGCCGGGTCCGGGTCAGCTCGCAGGCGAAGCAGATCCCACCCTCGATGCGGGCCAGCCAGGTGCATCCCGTCTCCAGCGTGTTGGCGCAGACCCACCAGATGTAGCCGTCGCTGTCGACGTACCTGCCCTCGGGTGAGACCGGGACGATCTCGCGCTCCTCGCGGGAGTAGGCGAGCCGGGTGCCGCACGAGACGCACGCCGAGTTCTCGAAGTAGAGGCGGTTGCCGCACTCCCGACAGCTGAACGCTTCCATGCCCTCAATCATCGGCCTTCTCAGGCCGTCCCCCAGCTCTCGACGCGCCACTCGCCGTCCTCGCGGACGAGGACCACGACCATCGACTCGTCCGGGACGGAGCCGTCCTCGGCGGTGTAGGAGACCCTGACGGTGACCTGGGCGGCGTCGCCGTACATCTCGGGCTCACCGAAGACCATGTCCCGGTCCACCGCGCGCGGATTGGGGTCGGCGTAGGTCCGCTTCCCCTCCGCGGCGTCGATCATCGCGCTGGCGCCGCCCCCGTCGAGAAGCTCGTCGCCCTCGTCGGAGGCCAGCTCGTAGAGGGTGGCGACCGAGGTGGTCTCCATGAACTCGCGGGTCACCTCGGCCGGCGTCGAGCCGCGCGCCAGCAGCCAGAGCGTGAGCGCGATGAGAGCCGCGGCGACCACCAGCACTCCGGAGATGCGTACTCCGCGACGCCAGCGGCTGCCGCGGGTCACGATGCTCGCCCGCTGCGGAGGCTGTCCCACGAGCAACACCGTAACTTCACTCCTGCTGGTCGGGGGCCACATCGACAGAGACGGTCAAGGTCGAGGTGGTGGCTTCGGTGTAGATGACCCCCTTCACAGGAGGCACATCGGCATAGTCACGTCCCCAGGCGACGCTCACGTAGCGATCGTCGGCCCTGGTGTCGTTCGTCGGGTCGAGGGCGAGCCACTGGCCCGTCCCCGCGCCGCTGAGGTCTGCCCCGTAGTGGGGCACCCACACCTCCACCCAGGCGTGGGAGGCATCGGCTCCGACGAGCCGCGGCTTCCCCGGCGGAGGGGTGGTGGCGAGGTAGCCGGAAACATAGCGGGCCGCGAGCCCGTGCGCTCGAAAACAGGCCAACATCAGGTGAGCGAAATCCTGGCAGACACCACCCTCGGCCTCGAAGATCTCCGGGATTGTCGAGGTGACGGTCGTGGCGGTGTCGTCGTAGTCGAACCCGGCATGGATCCGATGCATCAGATCCTCCACCGCCTCCACGATCCCGCGCCCCTGCGTCAGCGAGACGGCACCGAAGTCGTACGCCTCCTGGGTGTGCTCCACGAGCGGCGAGGCCACCGCCAAGTCGGTCGCCCGCCAGGCACCCGGAAGAGTCGGGTCCACCAGCGGCCGCGCCCGCTCCCACGGCTGGTCGAAGCTCG
Source organism: Nocardioides sp. NPDC023903 (assembly GCF_040639295.1). NCBI lineage: Bacteria > Bacillati > Actinomycetota > Actinomycetes > Propionibacteriales > Nocardioidaceae > Nocardioides > Nocardioides sp. NPDC023903. Next base: position 10,892 of record NZ_JBEZZS010000005.1, read on the forward strand.
TCTCGTCATAGACCGGGGTGCTGACGTCGACCTCGGAGACCGCTGCGATCTCGAGCCGCCGATGCGGCTCGAGGACCTGGAAGTACGTCACCGTGTTGCCGTAGAAGTCGACGTCGCTCGACTGGTCCGCGGGCATCGGCATGATCCGCACCTCCGCCTTCCCGACATGCTGGTGAGGCAGCTCCCGCGGCGTGACGTTCGCGATCCCGAACGAGTTCGTCACGTCCTCGTCGTAGGAATAGGTCGTCGTGTGGCTGACCCGGTATCTCACCCGCCGGATGCTATCCCGACCACCGCCACGTCGCCGGGGTCGATGAAGACTCGTCCCTCGAATTCGCCATCCCTGTCGATCCACCGCACGCGAAGCGCCCCGCTCTGCGAGATCTCGACAATTCGACCCCGATGGCCACGAGTCGGCGGCCCCGACGCCTTGCCGAACACCGCCAGTCTCCAGGCATTGTTGGACGGGTCCCAATCCTTATCCCCGAGCACCGGCCCTAGCCACATGACCGGGGCACCGACGACGTACGGCGACGGTTCCGGATCGTCCACGATGTCGTGGGTGATGCCCTGCCAGCCAGGACTTTCGCGGACATTTTGGACCAGGTCGTCAAACTCCGCATCTGAGACAACCCGAAGATTCTTCACCTCGAAGACAGCATCAGGGCTGTACCAACCGTCCTTGTCGAGCCACGACACCAAGGCCCAACCGTCAGGCAGGTCATCCACGACAACCCCTGGCAACACCAACGGGCCACCTTCGACAGCAGGAACCTTCCCCGCCCAGACAACCCGGCGACCGTGCGGCGGAGAGGGGAACGATCCCTGCTGCTGGCGATCAGACGTACTACCCATGTCGCCAACCTACGATGCCGAGCAAAGTCGCCACTTCCTCACCACACCCGTACCTTTCGGGTACGCGGTTACTAGGCCATTCTCCCCAACAACGACGACGACGGTTGCCGCGCCACGAATACGATGAACGTACCTAGTCTTGCCGTTGTCGCCGTCCAACTCTGTGCCGCGATTGATCGTCTTCTTGATGCACGTCAGGGCGTCCGGCCAGTTGGGCACCTCGTGCTTCAACTCTACGTGTACGGCACCCGAAGTCGTACCGTTACCGCACCTGATGGCGATGGGACCGTCAGAAGTCTGGATAGTCCAGAGGCGGTCTTTTGCATGTCTAGGGGGCACGTTGGCGGACTCGTTGCCGACGGACCGCGCGCCGCACCCATAAACTGCGTCAGTCGCTTGGGCGTTGGCTGGAATGGCGGTGGCGACCCACATCGACGCCGTGACAGCGAGCGCCGTAGTGACCCGCCCGATCAGCCTCAGCATGATGCAATCCCGTCCCAGCGATCCGGACCAGTCTGGTTGAGATGGCGGTCGGTCCACGACGAACCGGCGGCGATCTTGTGACAGGCGCTGTCTGTGGCGAAGGCCCAGAGCACCTTGACCCGGACGCTGACCGGGCAGCCGTTCTTGACCTTGACGTTCTGGTACGGCCCCGGCGGGTTCGAGTACGTAGCAGTCACACATGCTGGTACCGGCGCTGCGGCCAGTAGTGCCTCGCCCGCAATGTCGTCCTCCGCTATTGCTGCTGCTCGCTTGGCGGACACGCCGTGCGCGAGCAGCACCTTCACGATGTCCTGCTTGTGCCCCGCCGGCTGCTCAACCGCACGTACGGCATCTGGGTCTGCAATTTCTGGAGCATCATCGGGCTCTCAGCCGCCCACTCGTGGTGACGGCCGTGCCCTTGCTCAAGTGAGCGATTGCGCCGAGAGTGCGTTGAGGGGCTGGGGGGCGGGGCCGGTGGCGAAGTGGACGTCGCTGATGGCGTCGGCGAGGCGGACGAGCTGGGCCTGGACCTGGTCGAGGAAGGACTCCAGGTTGGGGCGGCCGACGCCGCCGATGGCGACGAGGCCGGCGACCTCAGTGCGGTCGAGCATGTCGGTGATGTCGTCGAGGAGCCGCTCGGGGCGGGACGAGCCGGTCGAGCCGGGGAGCTTGGTGAGATGCAGCCGAAGCTCGTCGAGGCAGAAGGCCAGGGAGCGCGGGTTGTCGCGGTCCATGATGAGCAGGTCGAGGACTCCCCCGGTGCGTACGTAGCCCCGGTAGCGGCGGCGGTGGGTGACCGCGGACTCGGCCGAGGCGAGGACCGCGTTGAGCACGGCCCGGTCGACCTCGAGCCCCCTCCGCACCGTGGTCGTCGTCCGGAGCAGGTGGCAGACCTGCATCGACCGCTCCAGGAACCGTCCCAGCCGGATCGAGTGGTAGCCCTCGTCGCGGATCATGCTCGCCACGATCCCCTGCATCGCCAGGATGCCGTGCAGCATCTCGGCACCCGACTCGGCGATCTGCAGCGAGTGCGGATTGACCCGGAGCTCATCGGCGGCCCGGTCGGTCGAGGAGAAGATCCGCCACATGTCGGGGCTGAGCTGGTCGCGTACGCCGCTGAAGGCCTGTCGCATCCCGGCCAGCGACTGCGCGGCCGACCCCGGCCGGTCGGCGTCCAGCAGCATGGAGCGGAACTCGGCGTCGATATCGGCATCCGCGTGACCGTGCCAGCCCAGCCGGTCGAGCGCGCTCAGCATGACCTCGAGGCTGATGCCGCCGGACGTACGCGGCCTGGTCCTGAAGTCCTCGGCCAGCACGTGCGTGGCCAGGATGAGCCGGATGAGGTCCTCGGCACGCTCCGCGTAGCGGCCCGACCAGTACATGTCCTCGAGCGCGCGCGGGACGAGCACCGTGACCGAGCGCGAATGGGTCATCGGGAGCACGTCGGCAAGACCCTGGTCGGCGTCCTGCGGCGACTCCTTGAGCACCCAGACGTCCTTACTGCACGGCGGCAGCCCGGTCTCGTCGGCCCGGATCGAGGCCAGGCCACCGACCAGCGGGCGGTAGGCCGAGCCGTAGCGGAGCGAGAACGTACGCAGCGTCAGCGGCCGGGCGACCGCGCCGTGTCCCTCGGCCCAGGTCGGGGCCTGGGAGAGCGTGATCCTCTCCTGCCCGACATGGCGGTAGGGATCGGCCGCGATCCGGGCGCCCAGCTCCTCGGGCGTTCCGTTGACGATCGCCCCCTCCAGCGTCCGCACGACCAGGTCGCCCGCGGCCAGGCGCCGCTCGACCTCTTCACGCTGGGCGGGGTCGCCACACCACCAGGTGCCGAGCGACGCCAGCCGCAACGGTTCGCCGAGCAGGGCCTCGCAGGCGGCGGGAAGATAGGGAACCAGCCCCGGGTTCTCGAGTACGCCGGCTCCGAACCCGTTGACCACGCGCACGTTGCCGCGGCGTACGGCCTCGATCAGGCCGGCCACGCCGAGCTGGCTGTCGCCGCGGAGCTCGAGTGGGTCGGACCAGGTCGCGTCGACACGACGCAGGATGACGTCGACCCGCTCCAGCCGGTCGCCGTGGCCACGCATGAGGACCTCGCCGTTGCGTACGGTCAGGTCGGCTCCCTGGACCAGCGGGAAACCCAGCGTCGAGGCGAGAAAGGCCTGGTCATAGGCGGTCTCGGAGTGGGTTCCCGGAGACAGCACGACGACCCGGGGGTCGGCCTGGTCGCCGGGCGCCGACTCCAGCAGCGCGCTGCGGAGGGCCGCGAAGTAGGGCTCCATCCGGTGCAGCCCGGCGTCGCGGTGAAGCTCGGGGAGCACCCGGCTGATCACCCGGCGGTTCTCCATCGCATAGCCGATCCCGCTCGGCGCCTGGGTGCGGTCGGCGAGCACCCGCCACTCACCGTCGGGAGTCCGGCCGAGGTCGGTGGCGGCCAGGACGAGCGGCCGCGGGTCGTGGTTGCTGGCGCGGGCGGCGACACGGTGGAAGCCGTGGTGGCCGAAGATCACCGGCGCCGGGACGATCCCGTCCCGGAGGAGACGCTGCGGGCCGTAGAGGTCCACGAGGATCGCGTTGAGCAGCTCGGCACGCTGGGCCAGGCCGACCTCGAGGATGCGCCACTGCGCCGGATCGATGACGAGCGGCACCGGGTCGAGCCGCCAGGGCTCGGGCTTGGCGCCAGGACGCAGGTAGGTGACCCCGTCGTCGGCGAGGAACCGCTCGACGTCGTGGCCGATCCGGCTCAGCGTGGCCGGCGTGATCGAGACGGCCGTCTCGGCCATCGGCTTCCACGCGGGGCGCAGGGTGCCGTCGGGCCCGACGACCTCGTCGTAGGGCTGGTCGGTCGCGTCGAGAAGGCCGAGGGCGTCGGCGTACTCGCGAAGGACGGTCACCGCACCACCCGTCGGAGATCCAGGGTGTGCGGGTTGTCGGGAGTGGTGCCGCGGGCTGCGCGCTCGCGCATCTCCGCGACGTCCAGGCGGCCGGAGGTGTGGCCGCGCGCCTCGAACCTGCTCGCGCGGCGCGCCTCGGCCTCGTTGGCGTTCACCGGCGGGTGGTCGTAGCTGCGGCCGCCCGGGTGCACGACGTGGTAGGTCGCACCGCCGAGGCTGGTCTCGGAGGCGATGTCGACGACGTCGAAGTGCAGCGGCGCCTGGACGTCGATGCTCGGGTGGAGGCTCGACCACGGGCTCCACGCCTTGAACCGGACCCCCGCATAGAAGGTGTCTGAAATGGAGGTCGGGGTCAGCGGCACCGGAACACCCTGACACGTCACCAGCTGCCGGTCGAGGTCGATACCTCTCGCCGAGATCTGGACCCGCTCGACCGAGGAGTCGACGTAGCGTGCGGTCCCCGACTCGGTGGCCTCCTCGCCGAGGACGTTCCACGGCTCGATCGCTTGGCGCAGCTCGAGCTCGATGTCTCCGACCTTCACGAGCCCGATCCGCGGAAAACGGAACTCGGCGTACGCAGCCAGCCACTGCGACTCGAACGGGATCCCGTGGCGGCGCAGGTCTGCCACGACCTCCTCGATGTCGCGCAGGCACCCCTGCGGGAGCAGGAAGTCCTCATGGAGGGAGCTGCCGTGGCGGACCAGCGGCGCCTCGTACGGCTCCTCCCAGAACCACGCGACCAGGCTCCTGACCAGGAGCGACTGAAGAAGGGCCATCTGCGGGTGCGGCGGCATCTCGAAGCCACGGAGCTCGAGGAGGCCGAGGCGTCCTCGGGACGAGTCCGGTGAGTAGAGCTTGTCGATGCAGAACTCGGCGCGGTGGGTGTTGCCGGTCAGGTCGGTGAGCAGGTGGCGCAGCGCGCGGTCGATCATCCACGGGCGGGGCTCAGGGTCTTCACGGGTGATCCGGGCGACCTCTTGGAGCGCGATCTCCATCTCGTAGACCGCCTCCGGGCGGCCCTCGTCGAACCTCGGCGCCTGGCTGGTCGGGCCGATGAAGCGCCCGGAGAAGAGGTATGAGAGGGACGGGTGGCGCTGCCAGTAGCGGATCAGGCTGGCCAGCAGGTCGGGGCGCCGGAGCAGGGGGCTGCGCTCGGGGCTCCGTCCGCCGAGGGTGAGGTGGTTGCCGCCGCCGGTGCCGGTGTGGAGCCCATCGAGGTCGAACTTCTCGGTGGACAGGCGGGCCTGCCGGGCCTGCTCGTAGAGCGTCGTGATCAGCTCACGCTGCTCCGCCCAGGTGGCGGTCGGTTGCACGTTGACCTCGATCACGCCGGGGTCCGGGGTGACCGTCAGCCGCGCCAGGCGGGCGTCCGGCGGCGGACCGTAGCCCTCGAGCACGACCTGTACGCCGGCCTCGTTGACAGCCTGCTCGATCACCCGGAGCAGGGCGACGTAGTCCTCCAGCCGGTCGGTCGGCGGCAGGAAGACATGGACCAGCCCGTCGCGCTCCTCGATCGCGAGCGCGGTGGTCGGCGCCTCGTCGGGGTCGGTGACGGTGACCTGCGGGATCTCGGGGTCCAGCGGCTCGCCCGCGGTCAGGTAGGACGGCTCACCCGGGAACTCCGGGTCGTGCCAGGAGATCGAGTCCAGCGGTAGCCGCAGCCCGACCGCCGAGGTCCCCGGCGCCAGCACCAGCCGCCCCCGGCGGAACCGCCACTGCGGGCTCGTCCACTCCCCGTCGTTGGTGTTGATCGGGATCACCCACCCGACCGGGTCGGTGACCTCCTTGTCGAGCTCGGTGACGTTCAGATCGCCCCGGTCCGCGGCGTCGTCCGGCTTGGGGCCGTCGGGGCGGCGTACGTCCTGGGCGATCTTCGCCAGCGGATCCTCGTACGCGGCGAACACCTGCTCCGCCGGGAGCCCGAGGATCTCGGCGATCCTCCGCGCGACAGCGACTGTGTTGGTCTCGACATGCTCGTCGGTGGTGGCCCAGGGGTCGGCGAAGAGGGTCTGGTCGCCCCACAGGGGCTGGCCGTCCGTACGCCACTGCAGGTCGATGTTCCAGCGCGGGAGGGGCTCGCCGGGGTACCACTTGCCCTGGCCGCGGTGGACGATCCCGCCCTTGCCGTAGACCGTGCGCAGGCGTTCGGCCAGGTCAGTGGCGAGCTCGCGCTTGTGCGGCCCATCGGCGTCGGTGTTCCACTGGTCACTCTTTTGGTCGTCCAGCGACACGAAGGTCGGCTCGCCGCCCACGGTCAGCTCGACGCCGGCCGCCTGGAGGCGCTGGTCGACCGCCTCACCCAGCGCGTCGATGCGAGCCCACTCCTGGCCGGTGTAGGGCAGCGTCACGCGAGGGTCCTCGTGGATCCGGGTGACCTCGTTGGCGAAGGAGAAGGTGACCTCGACCGGGTCGGTGGCCCCCTCGATCGGGGCCGCGGAGGACGGGTGCGGGGTCGCCGAGAGCGGGATGTGGCCCTCCCCCGCGAACAGGGCCGAGGTCGGGTCGAGCCCGATCCACCCCGCTCCGGGGACGAAGACCTCGCACCACGCGTGCAGGTCGGTGAAGTCCTCGGTCGGGCCGGACGGGCCGTCGAGGGACTCCTGGTCGGCGGCCAGCTGCACCAGATAGCCGGAAACGAACCGCGCGGCGAGGCCGTACTGACGCAGCAGGGACACCAGCAGCCACGCCGAGTCGCGGCACGAGCCGATGCCGATCCGCAGGGTCTCGTCGGGAGTCTGTACGCCCGGCTCCATCCGCACCGAGTAGGCGACGTCCGAGTTGACCGCCTGGTTGATGCTCGCCAGGAAGTCGACGGTACGAAGGCCGTCCTCGGGCAGGGCCGGCAGCCGCTGCCGCCAGGCGTCGGCCGCGGTCGCCGACTCAACGTCGCGGAGGTAGGGCGCCAGATCGGCCTTCAGCTGCGGCTCGTAGTCGAAGGGGAAGGTCTCGGCGTACTCCTCGACGAAGAAGTCGAACGGGTTGATCACCACCATGTCGGCGACCAGACCCACGGTGACCTCGAGCTTGTCGGTCTTCTCCGGGAAGACCAGCCGCGCGAGCCAGTTGCCGAACGGGTCCTGCTGCCAGTTGATGAAGTGGGCCGCCGGCGTGACCGACAGCGAGTAGGCCTCGATCGGGGTCCGGGTGTGCGGCGCTGGACGCAGGCGTACGACGTGCGGGCTCACCCGGACCGGCTGCGCGAACTCGTAGGTGGTCCGATGTTCGAGCGCAACCTTGATCGACATGGGTCAAGGGTGACCGATGCAGGTTGCACAGGGGTAACGAACCGCCGGGTTCATGCCGCCGTCCCTCTCGAATGTGGCCTATCACGAAGGCAAACCGAGGGGATCCGAATCAGCTGATTGGTAAACGCATTTCACCCTGACTAAATGCCGTGTCTTGACCCAAGGGAATTTCCCAATCGCCAGTTCGAACGGGATCTATTACCCCGGTGGGTACCCGAGAAGTGGCCCACGGCAAGGCCCTATCGCCCACCGCTCATCCAGGGGCTCACCTGGAACAAGACACGGACGTCAGCATCAGTTGGAATGCGATCCGATGAGTTTACGGCAAGCAAACCTGCTTTGGTATAGGAAACAATCAATTAAAGATTGTTCTTGACTTTATGCTTCAAATCGCTTCAGGATTCATCGGGCATGACAAAACAGCAAGTTAAGGAGATTTCGTGAATTCTCGGACTCGAATCGCCGCTGTCGTCGCTGGACTCGCACTGGCCACGGTCGCTTCACCGGCTATGGCCAGCCCCGTCCCGCCTCCACTTCCTGACCCGCCGGTCCCCGGCACTCCGGGCCCTCCGATTCCGGACACGCCCGACGTCCCGGACACTCCGGAAACGCCAGATGTCCCGGAGACCCCGGATGTCCCCGGCACTCCGGAGACCCCGGACGTTCCCGGCACTCCGGAGACCCCGGATGTCCCCGGCACCCCGGAGACACCGGACGTGCCCGGCACTCCGGACGTTCCGGAGACACCGGACGTTCCCGGCACCCCGGACGTTCCGGAGACGCCGGACGTTCCCGGCACCCCGGACGTCCCCGAAACCCCGGACGTTCCCGACGCACCGATCCCGGACGTCCCGGACGGCCCAGGAATCCCGGAGACTCCGGACGTACCCGTTCCGGACAGCCCTGCCGCTGACGTTCCTGCCGCAGACGTCCCCGTCCCTGAGGTCCCCGTCCCGGATGTTCCGATTCCGGACGTCCCGGTTCCCGGCGTTCCCGGAGTTCCCGGAGTTCCCGAGCTCCCTGGCGTCACCGACAGCCTGCTGGGCATCATCAACAGCCTCCCGGTCGTCGGCCCGGTCCTGACCGACCTGCTCAACTCGGTCCTCGGGAAGCTGCCGCTGCCGTAGAGGCATCCACTCTCACCCAATTAGCAGAGGTCCAGCAGCATCGACGCTGTTGGACCTCTGCTATTTGGTCGGGCGGGGCCGACTCTTGGGCCGGCTCTCAGTCCTTCGGGAACGAACCCGCGAGCTCGATGAGGCGGGTGTTGGCCTCGGCCTCGCCGATGGAGACACGTACGCCCTCGGGCGGGTAGGGGCGGACCATCAGGCCGACCTCGTCGGCGGCCGCGGCGAACTCGGCGCAGCGCTGGGCGGAGCCGAAGGCGAACCAGACGAAGTTGCCCTGGGCGTCGGGGACGTCCCAGCCGGCAGCGCGAACGCCCTCGACCACCCGGGTGCGCTCGGCAACCACGTCGTCGACGCGCGCCAGCAGCTCGGTCTGCCGCTCGAGCGAGGCGACGCCGGCCGCCTGGGCGACCACGTTGACGCCGAACGGCAGCGCCATCGCCCGCAGGGTCGAGGCGATAGGCGCCGGCGCGAAGGCGTAGCCGACCCGGAACCCGGCCAGCCCGTAGGCCTTGGAGAACGTACGCAGCACCACCACGTTGGCTCGCGCGCGATAGGTCGCGATCCCGTCGATGGCGTCGTCCATGCGTACGAACTCGGCGTAGGCCTCGTCGACCACGACCAGCACGTGCTCGGGCACCTTCGCGAGGAAGGCGTCGAGCTCGGCCTGGGTGACCGAGGTGCCGGTCGGGTTGTTGGGGGTGCAGACGAAGACGACCTTCGTACGCTCCGTGATGGCCGCCGCCATCGCGTCGAGGTCGTGGTGGCCGTCGTCAGTGACCGGCACCTTCACCGCGGTCGCGCCGGCCGCGAGCACCGCGATCGGGTAGGCCTCGAAGCTGCGCCAGGCGAAGACGACCTCGTCCTCAGGACCGCAGTAGGCCGAGACCAGCTGGAAGATGAGCGCCACGGCGCCGGTCGAGAGGGCGAGCTCCTCGGCCGGCACCTTGTAGGCCGTCGCTAGCGCCTCGTACAGCTCGGTGTTGCCCGCGTCGGGGTAGCGGTTGACCCGCCCCGCCGCCTGGGCAGCGACCTCCACCACACCGTCCAGCGGCGGGTAGGGGTTCTCGTTGGAGGAGAGCTTGTAGGTCACCAGACCGGGCCGCTCCACCGGCGGCTTGCCCGCGACGTACGCAGGCATAGCGGCGACACTGGGACGGGGCTGTGGGGTGCTCATATCGTGAGATCCTAGGTCGGGATGACCTCGCCCCCGTAAACCACGGGGACGTCGCGGCCGACCACGATGTCGAGCGGGTTGGTGACGCAGCGCACGGACCCACCGCCGAGGTGGAGCTCGCTCATCTCGACGATCCGGATCGTGAAACCCCAGCCTTCGAGGACCGCGCGGACGCGGTCCGGGCAGGACGGCATCACGATGGTGCGGCCGATCACGATCGAGTTGGCGGCGAAGGTACTGAGCGCCTCCTCCTCGGTGATGACCAGCGGCTCGGGGACGAGGTCGAGGAGCGCCTGCGCCGACTCGGGTGCGAGGGCGTCCGGGCAGATGATCGCGCGGCGCTCGTCGAGCGGGCAGAAGGCCAGATCGAGGTGGTACATCCCCGAGTGGGTCGTCCGTACGCCCAGGACGCGCACGCCCATCTCGGCGGCCAGGGTCTTCAGCGCCATCTCGTCGGTGCGCGGCCCGGTGCCGGCGACCAGGTAGCCGGCGTACGGGAAGACGTCGCCCGCCTCGAAGGTCGGCCCGACCCCGTCCTTGCCGACGTACGCCGTGCTCCAGCCGTTCGCGTCGAACCACTCGATCGCGGAGCGGGTCTCGTTGCGGCGCTCGGGGAAGCGCATGTGGGAGAGGAGCACGTGACGCCGACCGTCGGGGACCGTGGCCGCGAAGCCGAGGTTCATCGCGTAGACCATGTCGGGGCTGTCCTCGCGCGGCGCGATGACGTCGACACGGCCGCCGAGCTCCTCGATGGTCGCCTTCAGGGTGTCCCACTGCGCGCGAGCACGGACCGGATCCGGCTGGATCTCGGTGTCCATGAACGGGTTGATGGCGTAGTCGATGCGGTAGTGCGTCGGCTCGGTCATCAGGTAGTGACGGCCCCAGCTCAGCGATGTGCTCACTCGTACCCCTCTCAGGTCTGATTGGCTTCAGATCGTCCGATTGCCTGATTGACTGATTGTCAGACAATCCCGTGCCGCTAGGTTAGAGCACGAACGGTCATCACCGGAAGACGGCGCAGGTAGGACAATGGGTCCCATGTTCGAGTCGCTCACCCTGGACGAACCCGCATCGACGGTCGACCGCGTCGCCGACGAGCTCCGCCGGGCGGTGTTCGAGGGCGAGCTGGAGTCGGGCACTCCCCTGCGCGAGCACGGTCTCGCCGAGTCGCTGGGCGTCGGCCGCTCCACGGTCCGCGAGGCGCTGACCATCCTGGTCGCCGAGGGCCTGGCCACCCGCGCACCCAACAAGGGCGTCGCCGTCACCACCCCGGAGGCCGCCTCGGTCCGTGATGTCTGCGCCGCCCGCTGGGTGCTCGAGGGAGCCGGGGTACGAAACTGGCGGAACGCCTCCGCCGAGGCCCGCCGGGCGGTGCACGAGTCGCTGGATGCGTACATCTCGGCGGTTCACTCGGAGCGCTCGACCTACCGTGAGCTCAACGAGCGCCACCTCGCCTTCCATCTCTCGCTGGTGGCCCTCACCGGGTCACCGCGGCTGGTCGCGATGCAGGAGCACCTGGTCCTCGAGCTCAAGCTCTCGCTCGCCCAGGTCGACCGCATCCGCCGCAACGCCCACGACCAGGCCGAGGACCACGCCGCCCTCGTCCGCCTCCTCGACGCCGACCGCATCGACGAGGCCGAGCAGTTCCTGGACAAGCATCTCTCCGACGCCGCCCACGCCATCTGCAAGGCACTCGGCCTTGAGCGGTGACGCGGGGTAACACAGTCGCCACACCTCGCGCGCGCCCCTTACGTACCTCCTGCGGAGCCTGACACACTCACGAACATGCGCATCGTGACCTGGCTCATCACCAACGCCGTCGCTCTGGCCGTGGCAACCTGGCTCGTCGGCGGGATCTACTTCGACGGCCCGACCAGCGGCATGGACGAGGTCAAGCAGAAGCTGCTCCCGCTGCTGATCGTCGCCGTCGTGCTCGGCCTCGTGTCGTCCTTCGTCAAGCCGGTCGTGAAGTTCTTCGCGTTCCCGTTCATCCTGCTCACCCTGGGCCTGCTCCTGCTGGTGATCAACGCGGCGATGCTCGGCCTGACCGCGTGGATCCTCGGCCCGACCGGGGTGGGCTTCCACGTCGACGGGTTCTGGGCGGCGGTCCTCGGCGGCATCATCATCTCGATCGTCGACTGGGGCCTCGATCGGGCCTGGGCGGAGAGCGACGAGTGAGGCCCGAATTCCACATCCGCCACGCGCTCTTGGCGGAAATGTAAAACTCGGGCCATGAAGATCGCCGTCGTCTGCCTGGGCAACATCTGCCGTTCTCCGATGGCGGAGGTGGTGCTGCGGGAGCGTCTCGACGGTGCCGGGCTCGACGACGTGGAGCTCGTCTCGGCCGGCACCGGCGGCTGGCACGCGGGCGAGAAGATGGACCGCCGGGCGGCCGCGACACTGCTGGAGGCGGGCTACGACCCCGAGCGTCACCGGGCCCAGCAGTGGCCGGTCGGGGACCCCGAGACGTACGACCTCGTGCTCGCCATGGACGCCGACAACCTGGCCGATCTGGCTGGTCAGGCACCGGACAGCGGACTGCGGATGTTCCGTGATTTCGATCCCGAAGGCCCCGGGGACGTACCCGATCCCTATTACGGTGGTGCTGAGGGATTCCGGGAGGTGCTGGCGATGGTGGAGCGTACGAGTGATGCGATCGTTGCATCGGTGGCCTCGGCGAGGCCCAGTTCGTGACCCGTCAGCCCGCGGTCGCCCGTCGTGCCGAGCAGCTGCTCGGGGCGGCGGTGGTGAGCACATCTCCGGTCGCGGGCGGTGACATCTCGACCGCCACCAAGATCCGGCTCAGTGACGGCTCGCTGGTGCTGATGAAGGCTCTCTCCCCGCCGCGTGACGACTTCGTCGCCGCCGAGGCCCGCGGGCTCCGCTGGCTGGAGGAGTCGGGGGCCGTGAAGGTCCCCGAGGTCCTCGCCGCCGAGCCCGACTGCCTGGTCCTGCGCTGGATCGAGCCCGGACGTCCCAACGCCGAGACCGCCGAGGAGCTCGGCCGCGCGCTCGCGCGTCTGCACAGCACCCCGGTCTCGGGCTTCGGCGCCGACCGGGACGGATTCATCGGCCGGATGCCGATGCCCAACAAGCCCGCGGACACCTGGGCCGAGTTCTATGCCGTACGCCGCCTGCTCCCCTATCTCAGGGCCGCCCGTGACCGCGGCGCCATCGACGCCGCCGGCGCCGAGAGCGTCGAGCAGGTCGTCGGGAAGCTGCCCTCGCTGATCCCGGAGGAGCAGCCCGCTCTGCTCCACGGCGATCTCTGGAACGGCAACGTCCTGTGGGACCGGACCAGCGAGGCCTGGCTCATCGACCCCGCGGCGTACGCCGGTCATCGTGAGGTCGACCTCGCCATGCTCGCGCTCTTCGGCCTTCCCCACTTGGAGCGGATGATGTCCGCCTACGAGGACACGACGCCGCTCGCCGAAGGCTGGGAGGACCGCCAGGGCCTCCACCAACTCTTCCCGCTGCTCGTCCACGCGGCCATGTTCGGCGGCGGCTACGGCGCCCGCGCCGCCACGGTCGCCGCTCGCTACCTCTGATTCCCTGGGAAACCAGAAAACCCCTGGTTACCCAGGGGTTTTCGGATGGCGGTGACGGTGGGATTTGAACCCACGGTAGGTCGCCCTACACAACATTTCGAGTGTTGCACCATCGGCCGCTCGGACACGTCACCGCCGAATAAGTTACAACCTCGGGTGGTCTTCGCCGAAATCGGGGCCGCCTCGCTGGGATCCGAAGAAGTCCTCCAGCAGCGCGCGCTGCTCCTCGGCCATCAGCCCGGCGACGACCTCGGGCCGGTGGTTGAGCCGGCGGTCGCGTACGACGTCCCACAGCGAGCCGACCGCACCGGCCTTGTCGTCGAAGGCACCGAAGACGATCCGCTCGACCCTGGCCAGGACCGCGGCGCCGGCGCACATCGTGCACGGCTCCAGCGTCACCACGAGCGTGCAGCCCTCCAGGCGCCACTCGCCACGCGATTTGGCCGCCTCGCGCAGCGCGACCACCTCGGCATGTCCGGTGGGGTCGGCCTCGGCCTCGCGTACGTTGCGGCCCTTCCCGATCACCACGCCGGACGGGTCGACGACGACGGCGCCGATCGGCACGTCACCGGTCGCCAGGGCAGCACGACCCTCATCGAGAGCGGCCCTCATCGGGGCCTCCCATCGACTGGCTGGGGTCACGCCGGCATGAGGCCGACGGCGTCGTCGAAGGCCTCGCCGCAGCCGATCGCCCGGGCGATCTCGGAGAGCGTCTCGTCGGGGTAGAGGTCGTCCTCGAACATGTCGTCGAGCAGCATGCCCATCTCGACCGCGCTCATCCCGAAGTCGGCCAGGATGCCGAGGTCGCCAGCGGGGTCGGGCTCTTCCTCGTCCTCGACCTCCTCGGGCAGCGGAAGCCCGAGCACGTCGAGAGCCGACGCGGCCAGCTCCCACTCGTCGGCCGCGGTCACGTCGGAGAGCAGCACCTTGGTCGCTGCCCCGTGGACCCGGACGATCACGAAGAAGTCCTCGTCGATCGCCGCCATCGCGATCGCGCCGCCATCGCCTGGGAAGCGGTGGAGAGCGTGCGTCAGAGTCTCGACATCGGTCAGGAGGTCGTGAGCGAGTTCGCGCACAACCCAGGCGCCGTCCTCGCGATACATCGCGACGGCGAAGTCAACACCCTCGATCTGCTCCAGCTGATCAGACACACGACCAGAGTGACACCGAAACCGCCCTGGGTCTAGGCCGTATCGCTGAATTCCACGCTCACGGCGCGGTGTTTCGGGTCTCATGCGCCCCGCTTGGTCAGCCCACGTCTCGACGCCGGTAGCCGACGAGGGCCAGCGCTGCGACGACGGCCGCCGCCGCCAGCAGCGCGACCGTCGGACCGGCGGTCCAGGTCTCCGTCGGGTACGTCGGCAGGTGGAAGAAGGGCGACAGCGAGCGGATCCCGTCGGGCAGCTCGAGCGTCTCCCCGAGGAAGGCGTCCAGCACCACCCATGCCACCAGCGCCCACGCCAGGACGGCGAACCGCGGCAACCACGCCAGGATCAGGAGGGCGAGGGCGGCGACGAGCAGCATCGCCGGCAGCTGCGCGAGAATGCCGAGGATCAGCTCGGAGACGCGCGAGCCGGAGACCTCGCCGGCGACCGGGACGTACCCCAGCACCATCCCGGCGCTCATCGCCAGTGCCACCAGCAGCACGCCGACGACGGTCACCGCGAGCGAGCCGACCAGCCAGCGGGTCCGAGTGAGCGGGGTGGCGATCAGCGCCTCGAGCCGCCCGGTGTCCTCCTCCGCCCGGAGCCGGAGCACCGAGGCGACACCGAAGACCGTGCCGATCACGCCGAGGGTGAGGTTGACGTAGCCGAGGAACGCGTCGATCAGGGCGTCGCCGGCGCCGGCACCCAGACCCATCGCCTCGAGCAGGTCGGGGTTCCCCTCCAGCATGTCGGGCACCTCCGGGATGACGGAGCCGTAGATCGCGGCGAGCACCGCCAGCCCGACCGCCCAGCCGATCACCAGGCCGCGCTGGGTGCGCAGCGCCAGACCCCACGGCGTCCCGAGGACGGCGGAGGCGCGCGTGGCACCGGGTCGCGGCTGCAACAGGCCGGCGCCGGCATCGCGTCGCGCGGTCAGCACCACGGCCAGACCGAAGCAGACGGCCGCGGCCGCGAGCAGCACCCCGAGCAGCCACCATCGCTCGTCACCGAACGCGTTGACCCCCTGGGCCCAGCCGAACGGAGAGAGCCAGAAGAGCGCGCTGTCGCCGACAGCGCCGACGCCGCGGACGACGTACGCCGCCCCCAGCAGACCACCTGCGATCGCGAGCGCGCCGCGGGCCGACGCGGTGACTTGGGCCGCCGCCGCGGCAAGGCCGGCGAAGAGGAGGCCGAGCATCGCGACCTCCGCCGCGAAGGCCAGCGACCCGGTGCGTTCCAGGCCCAGGCCGATCAGCACCGCGGCCAGCAGCCCGCTGATGACGACCGTCGCGGCGAGCGCGACCACGAGTGCGGCCACCTGTGCGGCGTGACGTCCCACGACGCCCGCGCGGACCAGCTCGGCCGCCCCGGACTCCTCCTCGGCGCGCGTGTGGCGGACCACCGTGAAGACGACCAGCAGCGTGATGCCGAGCGTGACGATCGGGGTGATCTCATTGGCGATGATCCCCTCGACCGTGTCCAGGGCCACCTGCCGGCCACTGGTGATTCGTGACGCCGCGCTCGCGCCGGCTGTCGGTCCGTACGTGGCGATCTTGGCGGGCGTGTCGTACGTGCCCTTCACGGTGGCCGCGCTGGCCGCCGAGACTCCGACTATGCCGAGGGTCCAGAGCGGGAGGCGAACCCGATCGCGTCGCAGCGCCAGCCGGACCAGGGTCGACGTACCGGCGAAGAGCTCGTGGGCGCTCATCGGGTCACCACGTCGCCGTACTGGCGGAGGAACAGCTCCTCCAGAGTCGGCGGGTGTGCCTGGAGGGAGACGATCCCGGCCCGGTGCAGGATGCCGACCACCTCGTCGAGATGGGCGGTGTCGACGGCCAGGGTGACCGTGTGCGTGCCGTGGCTGTCGTCGTACTCGGGGTCGTGGACGCCGGGGAGGGAGGCCAGGTCGGTGACCGGGGTCCGGGTCTCGGCGACGACCGTGGTGCGGGTCAGTGTGCGCAGCTCGGTCAGCGTGCCGCTCTGGACGGTGCGGCCGGACCGGATGATGCTCACCCGGTCCGCGAGCCGTTCGACCTCGGCGAGGATGTGGCTGGACAGCAACACCGTCGCACCCCGCTGGACGACCTCCTCGACGCACTCCTGGAAGACCGCCTCCATCAGCGGGTCCAGGCCCGAGGTCGGCTCGTCGAGCAGGTAGAGGTCGGCCTCGGCGCTGAACGCCGCGACCAGCGCGACCTTCTGCCGGTTGCCCTTGGAGTAGGTGCGCGACCTCTTGCGCGGGTCGAGCTCGAAGCGCTCGATCATCTGCCCGCGCAGCTTCTCATCGAGGCCGCCGCGCAGCCGGCCGAGCACGTCGATCACCTCGCCACCGGTCAGGCTGGGCCACAGCGGTACGTCGCCGGGCACGTACGCGATCCGACGGTGGAGCGTGGCGACGTCGCGCCACGGGTCACCGCCGAGCAGCCGCGCCCTGCCGCTGTCCGCGCGGAGCAGGCCGAGCAGCACCCGCATGGTGGTGGACTTGCCGGCGCCGTTGGGGCCGAGGAACCCGTGCACCTCGCCGGTCTCGACGTGCAGGTCGAGCCCGTCGAGAGCCCGTACGCTGCCGAAGGTCTTGACCAGTCCGGTCAGCTCGATGGCGGTCATTCTTCCTTCTCCTCCTGGGTGACGGTGAGCGGCGCCCGAGTGCGTTCGATCAGCAGGCGAGCAGCGGCGGCCTGCGCGGGGGTGAGCTCCTCGACGACCGCGTCGATGACGAAATCGCCACTGGCACTCACCAGGTCGTGCTCGGACAGGGCGCGCAACGACTCCTCCGGAAGCAGGTCGAGGATCCGGTCCACGAGCGTGGCGACCGCCGGGTCGTCCGGGTCCGCATCCGCGAGACGGTCGAACTCGTCGTACATCCCGACCAGGCGCCGGGTGAAGTCCTCGTCGCCGAGCAGCGGCAGCATCGGGGCGATCCAGCGGCTCGCCTCGGTGCCGGGGATGAACGCGAGTACGTCACGATCGAGCCGAGCCATCGGCCCGGTGGCGCCGGCGGCCTCGACGCGGGTGAAGAACTCGACCAGCCTCGGATCGGGGAGGTCGTCGAGCGCGAGGCGGCCGTCGCGTACCCGTTCCTGCAGCTCGGCGAGGCGTCGCCGCTGAGCGGCCAGACGTTCCTGCTGCAGAGCGAGGGCGGCGTCCATCGAGGCGACGATCTCGCCAAGGTCGCGTCCCTCCTCGTCGGCCAGCACCTGCCGCACCTCGTCGAGGCCGAGGCCGAGCTCGACGAGCCGTCGGGCGTGGCTGAGGAGCACCAGGTCCCGCATGCCGTAGACCCGATATCCGGACGCGGATCGCTCCGGCTCCGGGAGCAGTCCGACCTGGTGGTAGTAGCGCACCGTGCGGGTGCTCACCCCCGCCGCTGCCGCAAGCTCTCCGATCCGCATGAGACCAGTCAAGACCTTGACGGAGCGTCAAGGTCAAGGTCTGACTGGTGACGTAGGGTTTCGCCCCATGGAGACCCTCGTTGTGGACCACCCCCTCGTCGCCCACAAACTCACCACCTTGCGCAACAAAGAGACCGACTCATCGACCTTCCGTCGTCTCGCCGACGAGCTCGTCACGCTCCTCGCCTACGAGGCGACCCGCGGGGTGAGGGTCGCCCCGGTCGACATCGTCACGCCGGTCGCTCCGACCCAGGGCGTACGCCTCACCGACCCGCAGCCGCTGATCGTCCCCATCCTCCGGGCCGGTCTCGGGATGCTCGACGGGATGATCCGGCTGCTGCCGACCGCAGAGGTCGGCTTCCTCGGCATGGTCCGCAACGAGGAGACCCTCGAGGCGACGACGTACGCCGAGCGTCTCCCCGCCGACCTCTCCGGCCGCCAGTGCTACGTCGTCGACCCGATGCTCGCCACCGGTGGCACCCTCGCCGCCGCGATCGACTTCCTGGTCTCGCGCGGCGCCGACGACATCACCGCCGTCGTACTTCTCGCCGCCCCGGAGGGTGTCGCTGCGCTGGAGAAGGGTCTCGAGGGCGTCGACGCCCCCGTCCGTGTCGTCACCGCCGCGATGGACGAGAAGCTCAACGAGAAGGGCTACATCGTCCCCGGCCTCGGTGACGCCGGCGACCGGCTCTACGGCGTCGCGGGCTGAGCTGCCGCTGGTCGAGCCGCGAGGCCGCCTGCGGCCGAGCGTGTCGAGACCAACACGGTCCGGTCGGCGCTCGATGGGACCGTGTTGGTCTCGACGCGCCTCCGCCTAGCGGCTCCGGCGGCTCGACCAGCGGAGGCCTCAGGCCTTGATCGTCACCTTCTCCTCGACGTACGGCTCGGCCTCGGCGGTCTCGGCTTCGGCTGCCTCGGCGCGGGCCTTGCGCTTGGCGGCGATGGCCTTGAAGGGCCAGGTGAGGAGCTGGTCGAGGGTGAGCCGGCCGGGGGCGACCAGACCGAGCACGAGGGCGGCGGCGCCGAGCGCGGCGGGGAGCTCCCAGCCGCCCTGGTCGACGAAGACCTCGGTGGTGCGGTGGGCGTACCAGATGGCTCCGGCCATCTGACCCGCGAGCACCACTCCGACGATCGGGGCGAACAGGCCCAGCACCAGCAGCGCGCCGCCGACGAGCTCGACGTACGTCGCCACCTGAGCGGCGATGGCGGGCTCCGGGACCCCCAGGCCGCCCAGGAACTGCTCGGTGCCGGCGAAGCCCTGGTCGTACTTCTGCCAGCCGTGCGCGACGAAGATCCCGCCGACCACCACACGGGCGGCGAGCAGCACGACGTCGTTGAAAAGTCCGGTGTAGGCGTTGCGCCCCACTCGACGACTCATGTCCGGTTCTCCTCTGGTCAGGTCAGAAACAGGGCGCACACGGTAGCGATGTGGGGTCCCGACCGGTACCGCCCGGGGCTTCCTCTCAGCCGAAGGGGAACTCTGCTATGACCTCGTAGGCCGGACGCTTCCTCGGCCCCTCGCCGAGCCGTGAGTGCACCAGCGCGAAGGAGGAGACGGTCCAGGTCGGACCACGGTACGCATCGAGCAGCCGCACCCAGTTGCTGAGCTCGGTCGGCATGCCGGTCCGGGCGACCGTCAGGTGGGGCCGGAAGCGGCCGCCGTCGACCTCGACCCCGGCCTTGACCAGGGCGTTCCGGGTCCCGGCGGCGACCCGGTCGAGCTCCTCGGCGGCGTCGGTCTGGACACCCGCGTAGAGGACCTTGCCCTCGGTCACGTTGGGGAAGGCACCGCCTCCAGTGACGGTCAGCTCGAAGGGCGTACGCCGCCCCGCGGCCGTCTCCAGCCGCTCGATCGCGTCATCGAGCGACCTGTCGGGGACGTGCTCGGCGAAGGCGACCGTCAGATGGAGCTGGTCAGGCGCCGACCAGCGAAAGGCGGCCGCGTCGCGGCGTACGGACAAGAACTCGTCGAGATCCTCGATCACCGACTCCGGCGGGATCACCGCCACGAACATTCGATTCATCGATGCCCATTGTGCCCGGCGGCAGGGGCCGGGTCACCTGAGTTGTATACCGAGGAGGTCGCCGACGACGTAGGTCACCAGCATTGCGAGCAGACCGCCGGCGACGTTGCGCAGCGCCGCGCGGCCGGGTGGTGCGTAGCCGAGGCGAGCACTGGTCCAGCCGGTGATGGCGAGCGCGACGGTAACCGTGAGGACGGTCCCCCAGATGCGGGCGCTGTCCGGCAGGAGCATGATCGACAGCAGGGGCAGCAGCGCGCCGAGGGTGAACGCCAGCATCGACGCCCAGGCCGCGGACCAGGGCGAGGTGAGATCGTCGACGTCGATGCCTAGCTCGAGGACGGCATGGGCACGCAGCGCGTCCCGATCGGTGAGCTGCTCGGCGACCTCGGCGGCGGTCTCGGGTTCCAGCCCGCGCTCGCGCAGGAACCCCTCGAGCTCGCGCAGCTCTTCCTCGGGCATGTCCCGCAGCTCGCGACGCTCCTTGGCGATCAGCGACTTCTCGGTGTCGCGTTGGGTGGATACCGAGACGTACTCTCCCGCCGCCATGCTGATCGCGCCCGCCACCAGAGCGGCGACACCCGCGATCAGGACCGTGGTCGTGCCCGTGGTCGCGCCGGCGACGCCCATCACCACACCGGCGGTGGAGACGATGCCGTCGTTGGCGCCGAGGACGCCGGCGCGCAGCCAGTTGAGCCGATTCTTCAGGCCCTCGGCCCGCTCCTCGGCGTCCCCGTGGCCCGCGTGGGCACCCTCACTGGGGAGCGTCACTACTCCCCTTGTCGGGGACAGGCTCCTGCGGGTTCTCGCAGAAGCGGACCGGGCCGCTCTCGGCGCCGTGATACTCGTAGGTCGTTCCTGCGGCCTCGAGCACCACGCGTACGCCGTCGGTCAGGACCATCGTGTACATCTTCCCCGGCTCGGGGCAGCCGAGGCTGCCGTCGCGCCAGGTCACCTTGTCGTTCGAGACGACGGTGATCTCCTCGCTCTTCACCCCCTGACGCTTGGCCAGGTCGGCGATCGCGGCTGCGACCTTCGGGTCCTCGGCGGGCGTCGGGCTGGATGAGGTGGGCACGTCAGACACGTTAGCGCCTGGGTCGGTCGCCTCGGAGCCACATCCGGCCAACGCAGGTGCCAGCGTCAGCGCCAGAACCGGCAGAAGGTACGCGGCGGGGCGGATCTTTCGCTTGCTGTTGTCTGTGCTGATGTCGGTGGGGGTCATGACCTTGGGTACGTCCACAGTCCGAGGTTCGTTGCGCATCGTTAGATCCCGAACCGCGTCACACGCTCTCGGGTGCGCCCGCCGCCGCGGCCCGCGTCGGCTTCGCTGTCCCAGCTGTAGACCTCGGTGCCGGTGATGAAGACGCGCTCTGCTCGGTGGTCGGTGTCGAGGGGGTCTCCGGACCAGATGACCACGTCACCGTCGAGACCGGGCGCGATCGCGCCGACGCGGTCGTCGAGGCCGAGGAAGCTCGCCGGGTTCGTGGTGATCGCGGCCAGGGCCGTGTCGCGCGGGAGGCCGTCGCGTACGGCGAAGGAGGCCTGGTGGACCAGGAAGTTGATCGGGATGACCGGGTGGTCGGTGGTGATCGCGACCCGCACGCCCGCGGCGGCCATCGCGGCGATGTTGCGGTTGGCCCGGTTGCGTACCTCTACCTTCGAGCGGCTCACGAACATCGGGCCGTAGATGACCGGAATGTCCTTCTCGGCGAGCACGTCGGCGAGCAGGTGGCCCTCGGTGCCGTGGTTGACCACGAGGCGGTAGCCGAACTCCTCGCTCAGCCGGATGGCGGTGGCGATGTCGTCGGCGCGGTGGGTGTGCTGGTCCCAGGCGAGCTCGCCGGAGAGGACCCGGGCCAGCGTCTCCTTGCCGAGGTCGCGGTCGAACGGCTCGCCCTTCTCCTCGGCGGCTGCCCTTTTGGCGGCGTAGTTCTGGGCCTCGACGAAGGCCTTCCTGATGATGTTGGCGACGCCGAGCCGGGTCGACGGGGTCTTGTTCTGGTCGCCGTAGACGCGCTTGGGGTTCTCGCCGAGGGCGCTCTTGACCGAGACCGAGTCGGAGACGACCTGCTCGTCGATGGTCCGCCCACCCCAGGTCTTGATCGCGACCGTCTGGCCGCCGATCGGGTTGCCGGACCCGGGCTTGATCACCGCCGTGGTCACGCCGCCGGCGAGGGCGTCGCGGAAACCCTCGTCCTCGATGTTGATCGCGTCGATCGCCCGCAGGCCGGCGCCGTCGGGGTCGGTCATCTCGTTGGTGTCGTCGCCGGCCCAGCCCTCGCCCTGCTCGTGGGTGCCGATGTGGCCGTGCCCCTCGACGAAACCCGGGAGCAGCCACTTCCCTTCCGCGTCGATGGTTTCCATGCCGTCAGGGATGGCGACGTCGGTGCCCACGGCCGTGATCACGCCGTCCTCGATCACGACGGTGCCGTTCTCGATCGGCGCGGCAGAGACCGGGACCACGTACGCATGGGTGATGGCGACTGAGGAACGCTGAGTCATGGCCGTCATCATGCCGGGCTCGGGTGGCCGACGCTTCGGAAAAGGGCGGCGTAGGTGTGGGCGGCGGTCACCAGCTCCGCCACCGCGACGCTCTCGTCGGGTCGGTGGGCCTGCTCGGCGACGGAGCCGGGGCCGAGTACGACGACCGGGATGCCCGCGCTCGCGACGAAGCCGCCATCGCAGGCGGCGGTCCAGCCGGTCGGGGCGGCTGAGGACGCGCCGGCTGCGGTCAGCGCGGCGGCGACGTTGTCGACAATCGGATCGTCGACCGCGGTCTCGAAGCCAGGCATGTCCATGGTCATCCGGACCTCGACGGCGAGGCCGCGCCCGGCGAGGTCGAGGGCCGCCAGGCGGCTCTCGACCTCCTTTCGTACGTCACTCGCATCCTCACCCGGGAGCAGGCGGCGGTCCGCGGTGATCCGGCAGTGCGCCGCGACCGTCGAGGTCGCCTGGCCGCCCTCGACGGTGCCGACGCTCCAAGTCGCCGGCCCGCACAGCGGGTGCGGGCTCGCTGCCAGCTCGTCGTGCCAGCGCTCGATCTCGGCGATCACCCGGGCCATCCCGTGGATGGCGTTGCGGCCGTCGGCAGGGTTGCCGGAGTGGGCTGCCCGGCCGGTGAGGGTGATCTCCAGGTAGGCATCGCCGCGGGCCGCGATCACGGGCTGCAGGCTGGTCGGCTCGACGACCAGGCAGGCGGTGTGGTCGTCCGCCGAGAGTCCGCGGACGAAGTGGCGGATGCCGAGGCCGAGCTCCTCCTCGTCGACAAGCACGGCGAGGCTGATCGGGGGCTGATCGGCTGTGTTCTCGACTGTGGACAATGCCGCGATCGCGGCCGCCAGGCCGCCCTTGGTGTCCGCGCTGCCTCGTCCGTGCAGCCGCCCGTCGCGTACGTCACCGGAGAACGGGTCGCCGCTCCAACCCTCCCCCGGCGGCACCACATCCGAGTGGCTCACGATCAGGAGCCCCGGCCCGGGACCGCGTCCGACTCGCGCGATCAGGTTCGCGCGGCCGGGCGCGACCTCATCGAGAGTCACCTCGAACCCGCGCCGGCGACACTCCTCGGCGAGCACCGCGACCGTCGCGGCCTCCGAGTCCGGCGGGTTCTGACCGCGGGCGCGCACCAGCCGCTGGGCGAGCGCGACGACCTCGTCGGCATCGACTGACGTCACCGACCCTCCTCGACGAGACGGTCGACCGCCCGCCGCAGCCGCGCGATGCCCTCGGCGATCCGGCCGGGCGGGGTGGAGGCGAAGCAGAGACGCATCGCGTGCGGGAAGAGCCCGCCGGGCGAGAACGCGTTGCCCGGGATCAGCGCGACGCCCTCGGCAAGAGCGACCTCGAACAGTGCGGTGGTGTCGACCGGCGGGTCGAAGGTGACCCAGAGGAAGAAGCCTCCGTCGGGGTCGGTCCACGTCGCCCGGCCCTCGAAGTGCTCGTTCAACGCCGCGCGCATCGCCTCCTTCCGCTCCATGTAGACAATCCGCTGATCGGCCACATGGGAGTCGAACCCGCCCGAGTCGAGGAACCCAGCGAGCTGACGCTGCGCCGGCAGGTTGGTGCAGGTGTCCATCGCCTGCTTGGCGTTGATGAGCAGCTGCCCCAGCGACGGGTCGGCGTCGACCCAGCCGACCCGCAGCCCCGGCGCGACGGTCTTGGAGAAGGTGCGCACCGAGAAGACCAGCGGGTCCCCCTCGGCCAGCTCGTGCAGCGTCGGCAGCGGGTCGCCGGCGAACCGCAGCAATCCGTAGGGGTCGTCGTCGATGAGGATCGAGCCCCACTCGCGGGCGAGCTCGATGAGCCGGATCCGACGCTCCAGCGACAGGGTCGCCCCCGACGGGTTCTGGAAGGTCGGGATGGCGTAGATCGACTTCGGGCGGCGGCCGGTGCGGCGTACCTCCGCCTCGAGCCGCTCCACGTCGAGGCCCTCCTCGTCGACCGGGATCTCGAGGAGCTCGGCCGAGTAGGAGAGGGCGGTCGCGCTGCCGTTGGTATAGGTCGGCGCCTCGACGACGACCAGGTCGCCAGGGTCGGTGAAGAGCTTGTGGACGAGGTCGAGGCCCTGCATCCCGCCGGAGGTGATGGTGAGCCGGTCGGAAGTGGTCTCGTCGCTGGTGCCGGCCAGCTGAGCCAGCAGCGCCTCGCGCAGCACCGGATCGCCTTCGGTCGCGGCGTAGTCGAAGGCGTGCGGCTCCAGCGGGACCGCGGCCAGCGCGGCGGCCGGGATCGCGTCCTGGGCCGGACTGCCCATGGCGAGGCGGACGATGTCGTGGGTCTGCCCGGCCAGCAGCGACGTACTGGAGTCGATCACCGAACCCACGAGGTGCTCGGTGCGTGCTGCCAGGGGCAGCCTTGCGTCTGTGTCGGTTGTAGACAATTGACGCTCCCTTACTCGTTGACGATCAGCTGACGCGGCATCGAGGTCAGCGGCTCGGGCAGGTGCTCGGTGACCAGGACCGACTCGGAGAGCTCATAGGCCCAGCCGTCCATCCACATCCCGAGGATCACATGGAAGGCCATCCCGGGCTCGAGAACCGTCTCCTCGCCGGCCCGGAGGCTGACGGTCCGCTCGCCCCAGTCGGGCGGGAAGCCGATCCCGATCGAGTAGCCGATCCGGGAGTCCTTGCTGAGCCCGTGGGCTGCGATCACCCGGGTGAAGGCGGCATGTACGTCGGCACCGGCCGCCCCGGGCTTCATCGAGCCGAGCGCGGCCTCCATGCCCTCGGCGACTGCGCCGGCGCAGTCGAGAAGCTTGGCCGACGGCGGCCCGAGGCTGACGGTCCGGGCGAGCGGGGCGTGGTAGCGGTTGCGTACGCCGGCCAGCTCGATCGTGGTCGCCTCACCGCGTCGCAGGACCCTGTCGGTCCAGGTCAGATGGGGCGTGTCGGCGCTGACGCCGGTCGGCAGGAGCGGCACCAGCGCCGGGTAGTCACCACCGGCCCCGCCGACGCTGACCGTCTGCGCCGCCTGGATGTCGGCGACGACGTCGCACTCGCGCCTCCCCGATCGCACGCCTTCCAGGGCCGCCGTCATCGCTCGTTGGGCGACCTCACCAGCGGCCCTCATCTCGTCCTGCTCCGCCGCCGACTTCACCAGGCGTACCCAGTTGACCAGCTCACCGCTGTCGACGATCCGCGTGCGCGGGATGGCCTGCTGCACCGCCAGGAACCCGCGCACCGGGAGATAGTGGGCGTCGAGCTCCATCGCGACGATCGCATCAGGACTGTCGACAAATAGATTTAGCTCCCGCGCCTGCGCTGCGATGTGGTCGTAGGGGTGGACGTCGGGTCGGTGGACGAGCTCCTCCGGATAGGCGTGGATCCGCTCCTCCGGCAGCACCGCCGTATGGGTGGCTCCGTGCGCGTCCATCGCCCGCAGGAACAGGTGCGGCTCCCCCGCGGCCGGCACGACCGCACACTGCGGCACGTAGAACGACCAGGCGTTGTAGCCGGTCAGGTAGTAGAGGTTCGCCGGGTCCGCGACCACCAGCGCCGACCAGCCCCGCTCCGCCATCCGCTGCTGCACCTTCCCCAGCCGCTCCGCGAACTCCTCGGGGCCGAAGACGCTCACCACACCAACACCGTTCCCGCCACTCGATCATCGTGACGGAGCCCGTTGATTGTTGACAATAGACAACCCGAAGATTTCGAACGGTCGTAGCGTCACCGAAACACCGGGAAATACGCCAACGGGCGCCCACCCGGAGGTGGACGCCCGTCAGGACGTACGAAGAGAGGACTCAGAAGCCGAGGTCGCGGCCGATGAGCTCCTTCATGATCTCGTTGGAGCCGGCCCAGATCTTGGTGACGCGGGCGTCGCGCCAGGCGCGAGCGACGCGGTACTCGTTCATGAAGCCGTAGCCGCCGTGGATCTGGACGCAGTGGTCGAGGACCTCGGACTGCGCCTGCGAGGACCACCACTTGGCCTTGGACGCCTCGACCGGGGTGAGCTCACCGCGGGCGTGCGCGGCGACGCACTTGTCGACGTACGCCTCGGCGACCTCGATCTGGGTGACCAGCTCGGCGAGCAGGAACTTGTTGTGCTGGAAGGCACCGATGGACTGGCCGAAGGCCTTGCGGTCCTTGGCGTACTGCACGGTCTCGAGCAGGATCTGCTTGGCCTGCGCGACGTTGGCGACCGCACACGAGACGCGCTCCTGCGGGAGCTCCTCCATCATGTGGATGAAGCCGCGGTTGAGCTCGCCGATGACCTCGGCGTCGGTGACGCGTACGTTCTCGAAGAAGAGCTCGGCGGTGTCGGACTCCTCCATGCCGACCTTGTCGAGCTTGCGGCCGCGCGAGAAGCCCTCCTTGGTCGCCTCGATGGCGAAGAGGGTGATGCCCTTGGCGCCCTTCTCCGGGTCGGTGCGGACCGCGGTGATGACCAGGTCGCAGGAGTAGCCGTTGGTGATGAAGGTCTTGGAGCCGTTGATGACCCACTCGTCGCCGTCGCGGACCGCGGTGGTCTTCAGCGCGGCCAGGTCGGAGCCGCCGGACGGCTCGGTCATGCCGATGGCGAGCAGGATCTCACCGGAGGCCACGCCCGGGAGCCAGCGCTGCTTCTGCTCCTCGGTGCCGAGGCGGACCAGGTAGGGAGCGGTGATGTCGGAGTGGATGCCGACGCAGGTCGGGTAGGCCGCGCCGATCTTGGCGAGCTCCTCGGCGAGGACCGCGTTGAAGCGGAAGTCGTCGGCGCCGGCGCCGCCGTACTCCTCCGGGATCGCGAGACCGAGGAAGCCGTTCTCACCGGCTTCGAGCCAGAACTCGCGGGGCAGCGCCTTGTCGGCGATGTGCTTGTCGGTGTGGGGCTTGACCGAACGCTCCAGCCACTGCTGGACGGAGGCTCGGAAGTCCTCGTGGTCTTCCTCATAGTGGTCGCGCTTCAGCATGCGTCGGAGTCTACGCGCAGTGGTTACTCAGTGGTAACCACCGTTTCAAAATGGGCAGAGTCATCTGGTGATCCGGACCGGCGTACGCCAGGCCACGACCAGCAGCGGAACCGAGACGACCAGGCCGACGACGAAGACGACGTGCAGCGCCGGCGCGAGGACATCGGCAGGCAGGGCTTCGAGCGGAGGCACCTCTCCCCCGGCGTACTCACGCCTGACCAGCCCGTTCGCGACCGCACCGAAGAGCGCGACGCCCAGCGCCGAGCCGACCGAGCGGGCGAACATGTTGGACCCGGTCGCCACCCCGCGCACCTCCCAGTCGACCGCCGACCCGGCCGCGACGACGCCCGGGTTGACCGACCAGCCGAAGCCGAGGCCGAGCACGAAGCACGGGATCGCCAGGTGCCAGATCGACGAGCTCTCGCCGACCGTGACCAGCACCAGCCCGCCGGCGATGACCAGCAGCGAGCCGAGCGCGACCGCGGTCCGGAACCCCTTCGAGAGGTAGATCCGGCCGGCCGTGGCGGCGGCGATCGGCCAGCCGATGCTCATCCCGGCGAGCGCGAACCCGGCCACCAGCGCCGAGTGACCGAGCACGCTCTGGGCATAGAGCGGGACGTACGTCGTCAGCCCGAGCATCACCACGCCGACGATCAGGCTGGCGGCGTTGGCCGGCGCGAGCACGCGGTGGCTGAGGACCCACGGCGGCAGGACCGGGTCGGCGGCACGGCGCTCGACGAACCCGAAAGCCACGAGGGCCGCGACGCCGACCGCGAAGATCAGGTACGACGGCCAGGAGGCCCACGCCCAGGCGTGCCCGCCCTCGAGCAGACCGAGCAACAGCGCGATCCCGCCGACCGTCAGCAGTCCCGCGCCTGCCCAGTCGATGGCCTGACCGTCGACGGCCGCCGGACGGTCCTCGCGGAAGTGCCGCAGCAGCCACAGCGCGACCGCCCCGACCGGCAGGTTGATCAGGAAGATCAGCCGCCAGTCGAGGTAGTCGGCGAAGAGGCCGCCGAGCGTCGGCCCGACGATGGCGGCGGTGGCCCAGACCGAGGCGACATACGAGGTCGCGACCGCGCGCTCCTCCAGCGTGTAGATGTCGGAGACGATCGTCATCGCCATCGGCTGGATCGCCCCGGCGCCGATGCCCTGGATCGCCCGGAAGACGATCAGCGCGGTCAGCGACCACGCCAGCCCGCACAGCAGCGACCCGATCAGGAACGCGACGATCCCGGCGATCATCACCGGCTTGCGCCCGAGCCGGTCGGCGACCTTGGCATATAGCGGCGTGGTCACCGCGGTGGCCAGCACGTAGATCGAGAAGAGCCACGGGAACTGCTCGAAACCGCCGAGATCCTTCACCACGCTCGGCACCGCCGTCGCCAGGATCGTCATGTCGATCGCCACCAGGCTGAGCGA
The DNA here is from genome assembly GCF_040639295.1 of Nocardioides sp. NPDC023903. Taxonomy (NCBI): domain Bacteria; kingdom Bacillati; phylum Actinomycetota; class Actinomycetes; order Propionibacteriales; family Nocardioidaceae; genus Nocardioides; species Nocardioides sp. NPDC023903. The sequence goes on from NZ_JBEZZS010000005.1 coordinate 39,585, forward strand.
CACCATCACGGCGAGCAGGATCGGCCCGCGTTCGCTACGAAGTCCTACCGAGCTGCGGGTGGGCCTGATCGAAGTGGACACATTGGTTAGCAAGCCTCACGACTGCCCATTCATTCCTGGGAGTCATTCCTCCCGCGCGCGGGCGGCGATGCGTACGTCCAGGTCGGCGAGCTCATCGAGGATGTCGCCAGCGCCCCACACCTGATTGCGGGTGCGATTGGTGAGCGGGCGGATGATTCCTGCACCACGGAGGCGGTCGATGACCCGATGTGTCGTCGCAACGGAGAGGCCCAGATCGTCCTCGACGTCCTCGGTGGTGACCACGGGCTCCGCCGCCAGCTTGTCCAACAGCGACTCGGCCGCACTGGCCCTGCTCGGCTTCACCCGCTCACGCCAGTCGTTCGGCAACTCAGCCAGCCGGGACGCCGTCACCTTCGACTCCTCAGCAGCGACCGTTGATGCGGTCGCGATGAGGCTGATGATGGGCACTGTGTCGCCCGCATGGAAGTCGTTCAGAGCCTGGAAGTAGGCACCACGACGAGCCGCCAATGCGGAAGCAACCGGAACCGTCACCGCACGCGAAATGCCGCGGCGACGTACGACTGCCGCAGCAAGCGCCCGACCGATGCGGCCGTTGCCGTCGGTGAACGGATGAATCGCCTCCAGCTGCGCGTGCGCGATCGCGGCCTGCGGAATCACCGCGATGTCGTCGCGGGTCGCGAAGTCGATCAGATCACCCATCAGGTCCGGGACACGGTCCGGTGGCGGAGGCACGTAGATCGCGCCCCGCGGCGAGTGGTCACTGCCTCCGATCCAGTTCTGCATGTCACGCCAACGCCCGGCGTACGGCCCATCGATGGGGTCGTCACGCATGAGACGTCGATGCGCGTCCAGGAGCGTCTCGAGATCGAGCGGGCCGGAGACTAGCCGATCCAGAGCCCCGGTGGCACGGACCATCGAGAGCGCAGATGAGTTCGACTTGGCGCCATGCAGAGCACGCACATAGTCCTCGACCGAGGCGATCTCGTGCTCGATTTTCGACGACGCGATCGACTCGGCACGCAGGAGCATCGTCGCCAGCGGGCGAAGCTGAGGGCCATGGGTGGCGTCCAGCGACGCGATCGCTCGAACGGCCTCGTCGCACTCGGCGGCCACACCGGGCGGAACACTCAAGCTGACGCCGGCGATGCGCGCGGGGATGCTGACCGTCACCTCTGCTGACCGACGGTCATCGATGGTGCCGCCTTTGACGCTCTGGCGCCACGGCACGACGACACGCTCCGCCGCTGGAATCAAGGCCGCGCCGCGCTCGGTCATGAGAAGAGCGTACGCGCTATTCTCACTTTTCCCTGAAAAGTGAGAATAGCGGTGGCGATGTTCTCACTTCTCCAGCTCGGCGAGGTCGAAGACCTCGTCGGCGGGGGGCTCCTCGACCTGGAACTCCTTGTCGAAGTCGGAGAAGATGAGCTCGCCGGAGCTGCCCTGGGTCCACTTCACGATCCGGTGGGGCTCAGATGCCAGGACGTACGTCCGGCTCTCGGTCTCGCCGTGGGTGACGTCGAGACGCACGGCGGGGCCGTCGGCGGCCATCGCCGGACCGATCGCCTGGGCCTCGGCCTCGGCCGGGACCATCTGGGCGGTGAGGCTGTCGATGCTGCAGAAGGCACGCAGGCTGGCCAGCTCGCCCTCGAGCTTGACCCACTTCTTTCCGACCCGTTTGGCGATGCGCTCGCCCTCGCCCTTGGCCGGCGCGATCGCCTTCCAGAACTCCTTGTCGCCCTGGTACCAGGCCGAGCCGTCGATGGAACGCAGCGAGATCTGGCCGTCGCCGATGCTGACCTTGCCGACGCAGGCGTCGTCGGCGGAGACGTCGAGGTCGACGGTGATCTTGGTGCTCTCCGAGTCCAGCACGTCACCCTCGACATGCACAGTCTTGATGTCGCTCATCGCGGTGCGGGCGTCCTCGGCGATCTGGTTGCCGGGCTCCTTCGCGTAGTCACGCGCCTGGGACAACGATCCCTCCCCGTCACCACAGCCGGCGAGAGCGCTGGTCAGCGCGACGATGAGGGCGGTCGTGAGCACGGCATGGCGAAACACGCGGCCTATCGTGACAGAAATTACGAAGGGGTCAACGCGCGAGGGCCTGAACGTCGGCAACCCACTCGGGCACCAGCTTGCCGGCGGGCCCCTGACGGGCGTCGTCGAAGAGGTGCGAGGTCTCGGACGGGTCCAGGTTGAGCTCGAGCGTCTTGGCCCCGGAGCGGGCGGCCATGCGTACGAAACCGGCGGCCGGATAGACCGCGCCGCTGGTGCCGATGGCGACGAAGAGGTCGGCCTGGGAGAGCGCCCGCTCGATCAGGTCGAGGTCGTAGGGCATCTCGCCGAACCACACCACGTCGGGCCTCAGCGCGTCGTTGCCGCAGCCCGGGCAGGCGGGGGCGTCGGCGAGGTCGTCGTCCCAGGCGAACCGGCCCTGGCAGGAGTCGCAGAGGGCCGAGAGCAGCTCACCGTGCATGTGCACGATCCGGCGGGAGCCGGCGCGTTCGTGCAGGTCATCGACGTTCTGGGTGACCACCAGCAGCTCGTCGCCGAGCACCTGCTCGAGCCTGGCCAGCGCAATGTGGGCAGGGTTGGGCACCACCGCGCGCAGCTCCCGGCGGCGGTCGTCGTAGAACCGATGGACCGTCGCGGGATCACGATGGAACGCCTCGGGTGTCGCCACGTTGTCGACGTGGTGACCCTGCCAGAGCCCATCGGCATCCCGGAAGGTCGCGAGACCGCTCTCGGCGGAGATCCCGGCTCCGGTGAGCACGACAACTTTCACAAGGATTCAGGCTAGCGAGGTTGACGAAACATCCGCTGCCCCCGGACCGCCGTTTTGGTCACTCGATCGGTATTTGTGATCGAACCGAGGCCGTCCCGACGCCGCCCGGCGAAGGTATGGACTTTTACTGTAAAGGCCCCTTACTGTAATTCGGGTTCCTACAGTTCCCCACTCGGGAGGTCCCATGCTGACCAGACGATCTGTACTCGCCGCCACCTCTGCCGCCTTCGCCGTGCCACTTCTCGGCGGGACGAGCTGGCAGGCCGCGCAAGCCATGCGCCCGCAACGGATCGGAGCCCAGGCCACGATCCAGCTCCGCTTCGTCAACCAGACCGGCGCGTACGACAACGCCTCCATCCACTTCTACATCGTCGGCACCAACCTGGCGACGGGCGAGCAGTCCCGGGTCACGCCCGAGGGCGCGCTCGTGCCCGTCTCACTCTCCGACAACGGCGCCGACGGCTACGCCGACTACGCGATCCCGTTCTCGGGCAGCGGCGACACGCTCTCCCAGATCCCCGCCGACATGTCGGGCCGGATCTACTTCTCGCTCGGCGAGAAGCTGAAGTTCAAGGTCAACGAGGGCAACGCGCTCGCCTATCCGGCGGCGTGGGTCGAGTCCGACCCCAGCTACGGCGTGCTGCACGACTGTGTCGAGTTCACCTACAAGAGCGGCCGGATCTACTGCAACACGACCATGGTCGACATGTTCAGCGTCCCGCTCTCGATCGCGCTGACCGGCGAGGAGTCGCCGACCACCGGCACCCTGGTCGAGGGCGGACGGGCGAAGATCTTCTCCGCCGTCTCGGCCTCCCCGGACTTCGGCTCTCTCGTCGTCGACGACCGCCGCATCTTCGCGCCAGGACACGGCCTGGACGCGGGACGGTTCTCCGCGACCTACTTCGACTCCTACATCGATCAGGTGTGGTCGAAGTACGCCGGCGAGGACCTCGTCGTGAAGGCCAACAACACCACCTTCACCGGCCGAGTCAGCGGCGACCAGTTCGTCTTCGACGGCGGGGTCAAGGCGTTCAGCCGGCCCACGACCCGGGACGTGCTCTTCTGCGACGGCGCGCTGGCAGCACCCAACGACGGCATCACCGGTCCGGTCGCCGCCGTCCTCGGTGCCGGCTTCAACCGGACCACGCTGCTCGCCTCCGCCGACCAGCCCACCGGCGACCCCGCCGGCTTCTACCAGGGCGACCCGGTCCATGCGTACTGCAAGGCGATGCACGACAACACGGTCGACGGGAAGGCCTACGGGTTCGCCTTCGACGACGTCGGCGGCTTCGCCTCGTACGTCGAGGACAACGCCTCCGAGATGGCGGTGACGCTGACCCCGTTCTGAGGCCGGGTCCGGGCGGCGATCCCCTCTATCGGGGATCGCCGGCTCGACTCGCCCACCGCGCCACGAGGGCCCGTACGGTCGCACCATGTCGTACGTCGTCCTCGTGGCGTGGCTCGTCCAGGCAGCGGTCGGAGTCCTGCTGCTGACGGGCTGGTTCCGGCATGGCCGCGTCCGTTCACCGGTCGTGCTCACCCATGTCGGCCTCTCCGTCCTGGGCGTCGCTTGCTGGACGACGTACGTCCTGGTCGACCAGATCCTCTGGGCGTGGGCCGCCCTCCTGCTCATCACCATCGGCAACGGCTTCGGCGACAACATGCTGCTGTGGCGTACCCGGCGTGCGGGCGGCAGCCACCTCTCGACGGTCAACGCCTACAAGGTCGCCCTCCGCTCCATCTTCAAAGGCAGACTGCCGCTCCGGGTCAGCTTCCACGCCCTGTTCGCCGGCGTCGTCTACTTCTCCACCCTGGCCGTCTGCGTCGTCGCGACCGTCTCCTAGCCCGTTCGGCCGTGCGGGGCACCGCACGGCCGGGATACTGGGGCCATGGGTGCGGGTGGGGCGGTTCTGATCATCGTCGTCGGGGCTGTCCTGCTGTTCTTCGTGGCGGTCGGGCTGATCCTGCTCGTGGCCGCCGGGGCGGTGCGGATATCGGGGAAGAACCCCAAGCCGCTGGTCTGGTCCGGGGTCGGCGTGCTCGCGGTGCCGGTGCTCTTCATCGCCACGCTGGTCGTGTGGTCCCAGGTCACCCGCGACCCCGACACCATCGAGCTCGACCTGCGCGAGCCGATCCAACTCTCCAGCCTGCCCGAGGACAACGAGGAGTTCCCCGGGATGCGCGACTACAACAGCGAGCGGATCGACCTGGTGCTACCCGACGGCGACCGCTTCGAGGCCGAGGTCGACGGGGTGCTGGTCTGGTCCGAGGACGGGTACGTCACCAGGGTCACCTTCGACCGGCGGGCCCGCCAGGAGGGCGAGGCCGAGACCCTCGGCGCCACCTGGCAGGCCGAGCTGGACGGCTCCGGCACCGTCGAGGTCCAGCCGGACTACTCCGACCACGGGCGGGTCCGGGGCGAGGTGCTCACCGAACCCGCCACGTAGGCGGGGCAGGGCTCAGCTGAACTGGGTCCGGAGCTTGGCCCTGGCCAGGGCCCGCGGTGCGGTCTCGGGGAGCAGACAGAGGCAGATCAACGAGAGGGCGCACATGGCGGCCAGGTAGTAGCCGACGTACGTCGGCTCGCCGGTGCCCGCGATGATCCGGTTCGCGATCAGCGGCGAGATGCCGCCACCGAGCACCGCGCCGACGTGGAAGGAGACGCCCATTCCCGACTGGCGCTGGTCGCGCGGGAAGAGCTCGGTGAAGAAGGTGTACATCGGTCCGAACAGGAACCCGGTCGTGGTGAACCCGATGATCATCGCGGCGGCCACACCGGCCACGCTGCCCGCCTCGGCGAGGTGGAAGATCACCAGCGCCGACGCGATCGAGCCGACTGCGCCGGCCATCATCACCGGCCGGCGACCGAGCCGGTCGGCGGCCCAGGCGGACAGCACGTTCGCGACCGCGTGCATGACCAGGGCGGCGATGCTGGCGTTGACGATGGACTGACGCGGCAGGCCGAGGCCCTCGGGGGCGGCCGCGGTGGCGTACGAGAGCATGAAGGTGGCGAGGGCGAAGGTGCTCGCGTTCAGGCCGATGTTGACACCGGCCGCCAGCACGACGCGACGCCAGTTGGTCTTGAGGACGGCGAAGACCGGGAGCTGTTTCTTCAGCGTCTCGCCCTCCTCGCGCATCATCCGCTGGAAGACCGGGCTCTCCGAGACTCCGTGGCGGATCCAGATGCCGAGGAACAGCACCACACCACCGATGAGGAACGGGATCCGCCAGCCCCAGCTCTCCACGCTGGCAGCCGGGAGGAGCAGCACCGCCGCGAAGGCGAGGTTGGCCAGGATCGATCCGATCGGCGACCCGAGCGCGACGAAGACGCCGTACCTGGCCCGCTTGTCGTCGGGGGCGTGCTCGATCGCGAGCACGGCAGCGCCGCCGGTCTCCCCGCCCCGGCACAGGCCGTGCACCATGCGGAGCAGCACCAGCATGATCGGGGCGGCGACGCCGATCTGGGCGTAGGTCGGCAGCATGCCCATGACCATGGTGGCGACGCCCATACCGACGAACGTCATGAGCAGCGCGGACTTGCGGCCGTACCGGTCGCCGACCCAGCCGAAGAGCACCGCACCGACCGGCGCCATCAGGAAGCCGATGGCGAAGGTCGCCAGGCCCATGAAGGTGCTGAACCAGGGGTTGTTGGTCCGGAAGAAGGTGTCGGTGAAGACGAGTGCGGTCGCCGTCCCGTAGATGGCGAAGTCGTAGAACTCCAGAGAGGTTCCGACGCCGCTGGCGAAGGCGAGGCGGGCGACGCCGCCCTTGGTGGAGGTCAGATCCGATCCGTCGGTGTCGACGCGGGATGTCGTGGTCATGACTGTCCTGTCGGTAAGGCGCGAGGAGCAGATCATCCCTCAACCGCACGGCATCGTGCGACTGCAGATGTTCTCCGACCCTCGCGAGGGGGTGGTTCCACGCTAGGAACGATGGCGCCTGGGCTCCATTGGCATTGACCGCAGCCCGTTGAGGGTTTCCCCTACCGGCGATGGCGTCAGTACAGCTCGATGACGAGCTTCGAGCTCTTCGCTCGGGAGACGCACAGCGCCATCTGGTCGCCGGCTTCCTTGTCGGCGGCGGAGAGGCAGTTGTCCCGATGATCGGGGACGCCTTCGAGGACTCCGGAGACGCACGAGCCGCAGATCCCCTCCTCGCAGGACTTGAACACGTCGATCCCGTTGTCGGTCAGCACCGACAGGATCGAGCGGTCGGCGGGGATCTCGAAGGACTCCCCGGTGTCGAGCTCGACCGTGAACGAGTCGTCCTCGGAGGTGTCGATCTCGGCAGCCTCGAAGTGCTCGACGTGTACGTTGCGCTCACCGACCACGGGCGCGGCCACCGCGGTCACCTGCTCCATGAAGCCGGTCGGGCCGCAGGTGTAGACGTGGCTGCTCGCAGTCATCGCCTCGAGCGCGACGCGCATCAGCGAGCCCTGGTCTGTGCGAGGTACGCCCAGGTGGATATCGACGCGGGCCGCGAAGTCGGCGCCCTCGAGCAGGTCCAGGAAGGCGGCATGCTCACGGGATCGGGCGAAGTAGACCAGCCGGAACTCCTCACCACGCTCATGCAGCGCGTAGGCGAGGCTCAGCATCGGGGTGATCCCGACGCCTCCGGCGACGAGCAGGTGCTGGTCGGCGCCCTCGACGACGGAGACGAGGTTGCGCGGCTCCCCGACGGCGAGGACGTCGCCCTCGCCCACCTCATGCAGCGCCGAGCTGCCGCCGCGCGAGTCCGGCTCGAGCTTGACCGCGATCAGCTGTGACTCGCTCTCGGACGGCGGGCTGCACAGCGAGTACTGGCGCAGTACGCCGGTCGGGCCGACCACGTCGATGTGGGCTCCGGCCCGGTAGGGCTCGAACGGGCGGCCGTCCTCACGGACGAGCCGCAGCGTACGGATGTGCGGGGTCTCGACCCCGATATGAGTGACACGCACCTTGATGTCGGTCATCGATCTGCTCCTCTCGGTGGTGATCAGCGCACGTAGAGGCCACCGTTGGCGTCCCAGCACGCTCCGGTCACCGAGGCCGCGCCCGGCGAGGCCAGCAGCGCGACCATCTCGGCGATGAACTCGGGGCTTCCGAGCCTGCCCACGGGGATGGTCTCGGCGAACCGGTCGACGTTGTCCTCGCCGACGATGCGGCGTACGACGGGGAGGTCGAGCGGTCCGGGCGAGACGGCGTTGACGGTCACTCCGGAGCTCGCGAGCTCGCGGGCGAACACCTTCGTGGCCGCCAGCACCGCGCCCTTGGATGACGCGTAGTGACCGCCGGTGGCGGTGCCGCCGTTCTGGCCGGCGAGGGATCCGAGGTTCACGATCCGGCCGTAGCCGGCGGCGACCATGTGCCGTCCGAAGACCTGGCAGGCGGCGAAGGTGCCGCCGATGTTGACCGCCATCACCGAGGCGAGTTCCTCGGGGGAGATCTCCAGCAGCGGGGTCGACTGGGTCCGGGCGGCGTTGTTCACCAGGACATGTACGTCGCCCCAGCTCTCCAGCAGCGTGGTCAGCAGGTCCTCGATCGCATCCCGGTCGGTGACGTCGAGGCCGTACGCACGGGCGGTCTCGCCCGTACCGTCCAGGTCGCCGGCCACCGTCGCGGCGGCCGCTTCGTCGATGTCCACGACGGCCACGCGGTGCCCGCTGCGGTGCAGGTGAGCGGCGATCACCGCCCCGAGACCGTTGCCGGCGCCGGTGACGACCGCGACCGGCCGACCCTCGGATCGCGATGTCACAGCAGGAACCCGGCCGCCGGGACGGCGGCCTCGCTGTCGACCAGGCGGATGACCTTGAGCACGATCAGGTCCTCGGCCGGGGTGGCGCCCAGCCGGATCCGGTACTCCACGTCACCGGCCCAGAGGTCATGCCGGCCGCGCTTGAACGCGACCAGCACCTGGGAGGCGCGCAGCACGACCTCGGCATCGGAGACCTCGACGGGTACGAACCGGGAGACGGTGCGGGTGGTCGTGGCCGAGTCGACGGCGGCGAGGGCGTACCCCTCGGTCATCCGTGTGACGCGCATCGCGCGCATCCGGGCGTCGTCGTAGACCATGTTCAGCGTGTTGTCGAAGTCGGTCGTGGTCGGGTCGATCGGGATGACGTAGTGCCCGTCCGCGGCGTAGAGCGCGTTCCACGCCTCGTACTCCTTGCGGTCGAGCAGGTCGGCCTCCCGCCAGGCCAGCTCGATCCCGCGCAGCACGCGCGGGTCCGCCAGCGACGTGGCAGTCGTGTCGGTGCGGGTGTCTGGGAGGGTCTCAGTCATCGCTCATCATCTGCTTCCACTGGGCGTACGCAGCGCGCATCCCGGTCTCGTCGGTGACATGTGAGGTCGGCCAGCCCTCGGGGCTCGGCTTCTCCCGAGCCGCACCGCGGTTGACCAGGATCGGCATCTCGGGTGCGCCCTGCGCGCCCCGCTGGACCCGGTCCCATCCCTCCGCGTCGTCGGGGGTGCCGAAACCGAACGGCCCCTGGAAGTGCTCGTGCACCCGCAGCCGGGCGCGGTTCACCGGGCCGACGACCTCGTCGGGGCCGTCGGGGCCGATCGCGACGTGCTCGATGACCGTCCTGTCGACCGAGATCGGCCGCAGAACCCGGAAGAACGCCGCGGACATGGAGACGTTCGGGAAGAGGTTGAGGTTGAAACCGGTGCCGTGCATCGCCAGGACCACCTTGCGGATCGCCGAGTCGGACAGGCCGGCCGCACGCAGGTCGGCGATCAGTCCGTCGAACCGGTCCTGAAGCTTCTCGGTGCCGTCGTCGGCGTCGAGGTCGGAGTGCTCGGGCACCATCTGCATGACGCTGTGACCGTTGCCGAGGTCGTGGGTGATCGCCTCGGGGTCGGTCATGAACGACATCATGTCGGCGGTCTCGGCGTCGACCGACGCCATCCAGGAGCGGTGCACGATCGGGAAGTGGTAGCCGTCGGTGGTGTTCTCCAGCTGGATCTTCCAGTTGCCGCCGAAGGTGAACTGGTGGGTGCCGAGCACCTTGACCGGGTAGCCGCCGCCCTGCTTCATGAACCGGTCGATCCACACCTTCACGTCGCCGAGGAACTCCTCGAGCGGCTCGATGTCCTCGTCGAGGGTGGCGAAGACCATGCCGCCGTACGACTCGGTGCGCAGCCGCTTGAGCGAGAGCTCGCTCTTGTCGAGCACACCCTCGTAGCCCTCCGGGTAGGGGATGCCGCGCAGCTTGCCGTCGAGGCTGTAGGACCAGGCGTGGTAGGGACAGGTGAAGCCGTTGGCCTCGCCGGTCCGCTTCTCGCACAGGCTCGCTCCGCGATGCCGGCAGCGGTTGACGAGAGTGTGGATCGCGCCCTTGCGGTCTCGCGAGACGATGACCGGCTGCCGGCCGACGTACGTCGACTTGAAGCTGCCGGGCTTGGGCAGCTCGCTCTCGTGCGCGACCCAGATCCAGGTGTGCTCGAAGATCCGGGTCATCTCCTGCTCGAAGATCTCGGGGTCGGTGTACATCCGGCCCGCGACCCGGCCGTCCTGGACCAGATCGGCCGGGGCGAGGTCGTACACGTTTGCTGCGGTGATCTCGGTGGTGATCTCGGTGGTCATCTCAGTTCGCCTCCGCGGGCTCGTAGGAGCGCGGGGTGAGGGCTCTGCCCATCCGCGCCTCGACCTTGGCGTATCTCCAGAGCTTGAAGTCGCCCTCCCCCACCGCGATGGTGCGGAACAGGTTGCAGGCGGCCCTGACGGTCTCCTGGGTGTCGACGTCGGCCAGCAGGTAGCAGGTCCACGGCCAGGAGTCGGAGGGGCCGACCAGGTGCGCGTCGTCGTCGATGTCCCCGATGAAGTCGACCCCCGGCAGCGCCTTGATGCCGTCCATCATCTCGACGAAGGCCCTCCACACGTCGTCGACGGTGACGCCGGCGCTGGGCAGGTCGAAGAAGTTCTGGTTGATACCGATGCAGAACAGGACGCGGAGTGGTGTTGGCTCACTCATCGGGTCTCCTTGGGGTCGTGGGTGGCTGGTGGATCCGCTCACATGAATCCGGGGACGGTCGGCTCCTGGCCGAGCAGCACCGCACCGGCGGCGTCGTACATCGAGGGGCCCAGGAAGGCGTGCACCTGCGGCACCTCGGCGTCGCGGCGCAGCCGCTGCAGCGGATGGCGGTTCGCGATGGTGCCGGTGCCCGAGATGGTGCAGAGGTCGGCGACGATGCGGGCCGCGGTGGAGGCCAGGTGGGTGGCGGAGAGCCGGATCCGGGCATGCTGCTCGGGGCGGACGTCATCGCCGGCGACGACGCTGCTCCAGACCTCCTCGGCGACCTCGTAGTAGAACGCGCGGGCCGAGCGCAGCGCGGCGTAGCTCTCGGCGTAGGACGTGCGGTAGTACGCGCGGGCGGCCAGCGGCGGTGCGCCGGTCACGCCCGTACGCGAACCCGCCTCCTGGGCGAACGTGAGAGCCGCCTGCGCGACCCCGAGGCCGACCGCGGCATGGACCTGCGCCTGGTAGCCGATCGTGGGATAGCGGAACAGCGGCTCGTCGACGGTCGGCTCCCCACCCCGGACGAACGTCCACTCGCGGGCGACCTCGACCTCGTTGACGACCAGGTCGAACGAGCCCGACGCGCGCATCCCGGCGACGTCCCAGTCCTGCACGATCTCGACCTGCTCGGGTCGCAGCAGCGCGGTTCTCGGCTTGCCTCCGGAGGCGTCGTCGCTGGGGATGCCGACACCGAGAACGTCGGCGCCCATGCAGCCGCTGGCGAACTTCCAGCGACCGTCGACGACGAAGCCGTGCTCGGTGGGGGTCACCGGCTGGACCGGGAACAGTCCGCCGGCGAAGACGAGATCGGGGCCGTCGGCGTACAGCTCGGCCTGGGTCTCGAGCGGGAGCGCTGCCAGATAGGTGAGTGCGGAACCGAAGGCCGCGACCCATCCGGTCGAGCCGTCGACGGCCGAGATCCGCTCGACGACCTGGAGGAAGTCGGCCGGGGCCATCGGCTCGCCGCCAAACATCCGCGGCGTCGAGCTCCGGTAGACGCCGACCTGCTTGAGCCGGTCGACGAAGTCACGAGGTACGTAGCTCTGCTCGTGGAACTCACCCCGACGGGCCGCCAGCTCCGACAGGACGTCCTCCAGGGTGAGCGGCGCAGCGGCCGTCTCCGGCTGGATCTCCTGGGTCTGGGCCATGTCGGCTCCTCTGGGTTGGATCGGATGAGTCGGGTCGATGTGTCGGACCGGTCGGGTGCCGACCGCCGGGTTCGACGCTATGAGGCTCCGCGTGCGGCGGGAATTGGGAATGCCCGGCCCGGATGAGGGGGCCTCACTGCCCCGCGTAGGGGATTTCTTCAGCGCCTGGGCATGATCCGGCGACCTATCCTGACCAGATGCAGGTCGACCCACAGGCGCCCGAGCTGGTCCATACCGACTTCCTCGCGATGATGAACGCGACCTCGTTGTGCGTGCTGATCCACGACGCCGAGACGCAGGACATCATCTGGGCCAACCCGGCCGCGTGCGAGCTGCTCGAGTGGAGCGTCACCGAGCTGCGACCGCTCAAGGCCGACGAGATGAGCAGCTCAGCCCAGGAGTACGACCGCGTGATCGGCAGGGCGTGGTTGCAGGAGGCGGTCGAGAAGGGCCGCAGCAGGATCGAGTGGCACTACCGGTCGAGCACCGGCCGGGTGGTCCCGACCGAGGCGGTCGCCACCCGCGTCGAGCTCGCCCAGGGTCCGGCGGTGATGGTGCAGTTCCGCGACATCGAGCGCGAGCAGGCGGTCGAGCGCGAGCTGCGGCAGACCACGGCGTACGTCGAGACGCTGAGCCGGCACACCGCCGCGGGGGTCGTCGTGCTGAACCCGGAGGGCGTCGTCGAGCACGTGACCGACCAGGCGCTCGCCCAGTTCGGGGTGTCCCGCACCGACATGGCAGGGCACCGTCTGGACGACGTCGCGTCGGTCCAGATCGACCGGCGGGGCGACCGCGAGCGCACCGGCTGGTCGGCGGCGGTCGGCGCGGCCGACCCGATCGCCACCGTCCGGCTGCGGCTGCGCCGCCGCACCGGACCCGGGCCCGCCCGGTCCGCCTGGCTCGGCGGAACGCTCGAGCGGATGCACCAGCCCGGGGTCGTGGAGTTCGTGCTGACCGTCTACGACATCTCCGAACGGGTGCGGGCCGAGCAGGCGTACGACCAGGAGAACTACCTGGCCCGCTACAACGCGATGGGTGACATGGCGATGGCGATCGCCCACGAGCTGGGTCAGCCGCTGGCCGCGGCGAACAACTTCCTGGCCGGCGTCCGCGCCCGGGCACGGACGCTCGAGGGCTGCGCCGAGATAGCGGGCGCCACCGAGATGCTCGCCTTCGGGCTGGACGGCGCCGAGCGCCAGATCGAGCGGGCGGCGACGATCGTCAGCTCCGTACGCTCCTATGTCGGCCATCTGGAGCAGGTCTCGGGCCGGGTGGACCTCAACGACGTGGTCGAGGAGTGCCTCTACTTCGTCGGGCTGCGGGCGGACCCCGCCGGGATCGAGGTCGAGCTCGACCTCTGCTCGGACCCGGTCCCCGTACGATGCGAAAGGGTGCTGACCGGGCAGGTGGTGCTCAACCTCTGCTTCAACGCCGTCGACGAGCTGAGCCAGTGCGAGCCGGATAGCCGGGTGCTGCGGATCAGCACCGGCACCGCGACGTACGACGGGAAGACCTCGGGCATGGTGACCGTCGAGGACCGCGGGCGCGGCCTGACCCAGGACCCGTTCGCGGAGTCGTTCACGTCCAAGGAGCGCGGGAGCGGGATCGGGCTGGCCCTGAGCTACCGGATCATCACCCGTCAGCACGGCATGATCTGGGCGGAGTCACGGGAGGGCGGCGGCACCCGATTCGCGTTCACGCTGCCCCGCGCGTAGCCCGCAGGCGTAGGGGAAATCCTCATCGTCCGTCGAGGAACTCTCGATTCCGCGTCGACGCGACACTGCCTACGGTCGAGGTATCCGACCCGGTAGGAGGCCCAGGTTGTCCACCACGACCCATCCCGAGCTGACCCCGACCCAGCGCGCCTTCCGCGCCGCGATGTCGAATCTGTCGGCAGCGGTCAACATCGTCACCACCGACGGCCCACGCGGGCCGGCCGGCATCACGGTGAGCGCGACGTGCTCGGTCACCGACAGCCCGCCGACGATGCTCGTCTGTGTGAACCGGTCCAGCTACACCCACGACTTCTTCGTCGAGAACAAGCGGGTCGCCATCAACGTGCTCGGCGCCGAGCAAGAGCCGATCGCGATGCGATTCGCGGGAGCGAGCGACGTGTCGATGAGCGACCGGCTCTCCGAGCCGGAATGGGAGCACGACAGCCACGGCGTCCCCGTCCTGCGCGATGCCGTCGCGACGGTCATCGGGCGGGTTGCGGATCACCGTTCGCACGGCTCGCACACGGTTCTCTTCGTCGAGGTCGACGCCGTCAACAGCCGCGACGACACCGGCGGCCTGGTCTACTTCCAGCGCCGCTTCCACACCCTGCACCCCACCGAGCTCTCCGCATGAGCCGACGGAGCGCGACGATGATGGAGGCCGGGGCCCGGATGGCGCTGATGTGCTACACCGACACCCACGGGTACGGCTGGCAGCACGTGGACCTCTTCGTCCACGACGCCTCCGGCCACGAGCTCAACTGGGTGCACTGGGAGGTCCCTGGCGACGGCCCCGAGATCGCCGACCAGGTCACCTCCCGGGTCGAGCCGACCCTGCGACGCACCTCTGAATGGCGCCATGCCGTGTCCGCCAGCGGGATGGACTACTGGACCGCCGACGCCAGCTGGGAGGACGCATGAGCACGTCGCTGTGGCAGCCCTGGTCGCTGCGGGACCTCGTCACCGACCTCGCCCGAGGCGCCACCACGCCGGCCGAGGCGATGGCCCGCTCCGCGGAGCGGATCGCGGTGACCGAGCCCGGGCTCAACGCTTGGGTCGTCCGTCAGGACCCGTCCCCGGAGACTGGGGCCGGGCCCTTGGCGGGTGTGCCCCTGGGTGTGAAGGACATCATCGACGTCGCCGGCCTGCCGACCAGATGCGGCTCCGGGCTCCGCGCGGACGTCGCTCCCGCCGACAAGGATGCCGCGATCGTCACGGAGTGGCGCCGGACCGGTGCGGTGCCGGTCGGCAAGACCGTGACCACCGAGTTCGCCTTCTTCTCCCCCGGCCCCACCGCCAACCCGGCCGCGACCGACCACACGCCGGGCGGCTCCTCCAGCGGCTCGGCAGCGGCCGTCGGCGCCGGCCAGGTGCCGCTCGCCCTGGGGTCGCAGACCGCCGGCTCAGTGACCCGCCCGGCGGCGTACTGCGGGGTCGCGGCCCTGGTGATGACCAACGGTCGCTACCCGGTCGACGGCGTCACCGGGCTGAGCCCGAGCCTCGACAGCCATGGTGTGTACGCCGCCACGGCAGGTGACCTCGCGCTGGCCTGGTCCGCGCTGAGCGGCGGCGTGGACGTCGCCCGACCGGGCGCGCCTCGGCGAGGCGAGCCGCTGCGCGCGCTGCTCTGGTCGGCCGCGCCGATCGGCGTCCTGGACTCCGCGATGCGGGGCGCCCTGGAGACCAGCCGGGCCGCGCTGGAGGCCAGCGGCGCCATCGTCCGCGACTTCCCCGAGGAGCAGCTCGTCGCCGACCTCGCCTCCGCGCACCCCGTGGTCATGGCGTACGAGGCGGCCCGCGAGCGCTCCGCGGAGCTGGCCGCGGCCGACCAGCTGTCCGAGCCGTTGGCCGGGCTGCTGCGTACGGGTGCCGAGACCAGCCGGAGCGACTACGAGGGAGCCCTCGACCTGATCGCGCGAGGCCGTGAGCGGGTCGCCGAGCTTCTCGGGGCGTACGACGTCGTAATCGGCGCCGCAGCACCTGGTCCAGCTCCCCGAGGGCTCGGCGCGACCGGTGACCCGGTGCTGAGCCGGCCGTGGCAGGCGCTCGGCCTACCCGTCGTGACCGTCCCAGGACTACGGGATGCTGAGGGCATGCCGCTGGGCATCCAGGTGGTCGGCCACCGCCTCGGTGAGGACCACCTCCTGGCCGCAGCGTGCACCGTCGAGCAAAGCCTGGTGTGCTGATCCTGGGCATATGGCCCTGGTCACACCACGAAGGATGGGTGAAACGCGATGACGAAACGGCTGAGTAACAGCGACGACGTACCGTCGACGACCATCCCCACGAGCAAGGCGACACCGATGAGCATCTCCGAACTCCCCCGACCGGAAACCGCCGCCGTCACCCGCACTCCGGTCGTCCACATCGTCGACGACGACCACGACCTGCGACAGTCGCTGGTCTTCCTGCTCGAGACCGTCGGCATCGAGGCACTGACCTATCCCGACGCGACCACGTTCCTCGATGAGTACGACGCGACCGAACCGGCCGTCCTCATCGTCGACGTCCGGATGCCCGGGGGCAGCGGCTTCCAGCTGCAGGAGACGCTGCGCCAGCAGGACTACCCGGCACCGGTCATCTTCTGCTCCGCACACGGCGACGTGCCCATGTCGGTGCGGGCGATGCAGCACGGCGCCGTCGACTTCCTCGAGAAGCCCTACGACTCCCAGCAGATGCTGGAGGTCGTCCAGGAGCAGCTTCTCGAGGCGAGCAAGCGGTTCGCCGCCGATGCCGTACGCCGCGAGGTGCAGACCCGGGTCGACCAGCTCACCCCACGCGAGCTCGAGGTCCTGCGCCTGGTCATCGACGGCCTGCCGAGCCAGCACATCGCCCGGGAGCTCGGCACGAGCGTCAAGACGGTCGACGTCCACCGAGCCCGGATCAAGGCGAAGACCTGCTCCGACAGCCTCGGCACGCTCGTGCGCGACGTACTCCTCTACCAGGTGAACGTCTGAGCTCTGCTCAGGGCGCCATCAGCACCGACGCCGACGGGTAGGACTCCGCCCAGGCCGGCGAGAGCGGTGCGATGAAGACGTTCTCGGTGCGGGTCCGGCTGATCCGCCAGGTTCCGTCGACCCGGCGGAAGGCGTTGTTCAGCCGGCTGGAGCGGAGCATCGCCTTGCCGTCGGAGAAGAGCCATGGCTGCATGTGGATCCACTGGCCCTCGGCCTCGTCACCGTCGACGTGGATCTGCTCGGAGGTCAGGTAGTGGGCGTTGAGCAGCAGGGCCGGGTCCTGCTTCTCTCCCCAGAACCTCTCGAAGTGCGCGCGGATCGCGGCCTTTCCCACGGCCTTGCCGAACTGACCGTCGTAGTACTCCCCGACACCTTCCCAGACCGCGTCCTCGGAGTAGAGGTCCATGATCAGATCGATCCGTCGAGCGTCGTCGCTGACGCCGAACTCGGGGCAGGGCGTGTCGCACAGGAACATGTAGCGCGCCTGCAGCCGGCGGATCTCCGCCTCCGACTCGAGGGCCTCCACCCGGCGCAGCAGAGCGGTGATCGTGTCGGTGTCAGGGGTGCTGGTCATGTCCTCACGCTAGGAAGCCCGAGCACCCGGCTCCAGTGGCAATGGCCGCAGTTCGATGAGGGAATCCCCTACCCCTCGTCCAGGGGCAGGGGGCTCCCGGTCAGCCCGTCCTGTTGACCACGACGAACGGGCAGGCGAAGGGGTCGCGGTCGCCGAGGCCGACGCGGTTGAGGTGGCGGACGACGATGGCGTACGACTCCAGAAGACCGGCCTCGGTGTAGGGGACGCCATGCTCGGCGCAGTAGGCGCGGACCAGCGGCTGGGCGCGGCGAAGGGTGCCGCTCGGCATGCTGGGGAAGAGGTGGTGCTCGATCTGCAGGTTCAGGCCGCCCATGAGCCAGTCGACCCAGCGCCCGCCGCGGATGTTGCGGGAGGTCAGGACCTGGCGGGAGAGGAAGTCGATCCTGGTGTCGCGCGGGACCAGCGGCATGCCCTTGTGGTTGGGGGCGAAGCTGGCACCCATGTAGACGCCGAAGACGGCCAGCTGCACGCCCAGGAACGCCGCACCGAGGCCGAGACCCAGAACCGAGCAGACCAGCACCGGCCAGCCGATCAGCCGCAGCGCCAGGAGCGCTGCCTCCGTACGCCGATGCTTGAGGTCTCGGTCGCCGATCACGGTGCGGACGGCGCCGACGTGGAGGTTGATGCCCTCGAGGGTCAGCAGCGGGAAGAAGAGCCATCCCTGGCGGGCGGTGAGCCACCGCTTGAAGCCCGTACGTCGCTCGACGTCCTCGGGCGTGAACAGCAGTACCGAGGGGCGGATGTCCTCGTCCGCGTCGACCTTGTTCGGGTTGGCGTGGTGGCGCGTGTGCTTACGCATCCACCAGCCGTAGCTCAGCCCGACGACCAGGTTGCCGAGGATGCGGGAGGCCCATTCGTTCTCCGGGCCCGAGGCGAAGATCTGACGGTGGGCGCCGTCGTGGGAGAGGAACGCCGTCTGGGTGAACAGGACCCCGAAGGCAGCCGCGACCAGCAGCTGCCACCAGGTCTGTCCGAGGGCGAGCAGGGCGATCAGCGCGAGCGCGAAGCCGGTGCCGAGGAGGGCCGCACGCCGGGCGTACGTCCTGGGCGAGCGCGCGAGCAGACCCTCCTGCCTGACGCGACTCATCAGCTCGGTGTAGGCGTTGACCTGACGGTGCGCCTGGCCCGGGAGCGTGGTCATCGTGGTCACCGCCCCAGGCGGCGCAGCCGCGCCATGGCCAGCGGCAGGCAGACCGCGATGATGGCGACCGGCCAGAGGACGGCCATGGTCAGCGCGTGCTCACCGACCCAGGTGGTGGCCGGGGCGGCCATGTTGCCGAAGAGCTCGCGGGTGGCGATGACGGTGGAGGAGAGCGGGTTCCACTCGGCGGGGAGGGCGAGCCAGCCCGGCATCAGGTCGGTCGGCACGATCGTGTCGGCGACCATGGCGAGCGGGAAGACAAGCGCGAAGTACTTCATCGCCGCCTCCGGACCACTGACCAGCAGTCCGAGCAGGATGCCGACCCAGGAGAAGGCCATCCTGAGGAGGACCAGGAGCCCGAGTGCGGCGATCACCGCGCCGAGGCCGAGATGGGCCTGCCAGCCGAACAGTGTCCCGAGCGCCAGCAGGATGGTCAGCTCGACCACGGCCAGGATCATGTCGGCCAGGGCGCGCCCGGCCAGCACCGCCACCGGCGACATGGGGAGGGATCGCATCCGGTCCAGCACCCCGCCGCGTACGTCCTCGGCGACCGAGATCGTCGTGTTGCCGATGCCGAACGCCATGGTGAGCGCGAAGAGGCCGGGTAGCAGGAACTCGCGATACTCCGCGCCCGGCACGTCCATCGCGACCCCGAAGGCCTCACCGAAGACGAAGCCGAACATCGCCACGGCCATCACCGGGATCATCAGGGTGCCGAGGAGCTCGTCGGGGCGGCGTACGAGATGGAGGAGGTGGCGCTTGGCCACGACCCAGGTGTCGACCGCCGCCCACGTGATGCGTGATCCGTTGGTCTCGGCGACGTCGGTCATGGCCCCAGTAATGGGCACAGTCATCTCAGGCCCCCTCGGTCAGCAGCAGGAACGCCTCGTCGAGGTCACGGCCGCCGACGCTGGACTTCAGCTCGGCGGGCGACCCCTCGGCGACGACACGACCGCGGTCGACCATCGTGATGCGTGAACACAACCGGTCGGCCTCCTCCAGGTACTGGGTGGTCAGCAGCACGGTCGTGCCGGAGTCGGCCAGCTCGCGGACCGCGTCCCAGACCTCGAGGCGGCTGCGCGGGTCGAGGCCGGTGGTGGGCTCGTCGAGGAAGAGCACCCGAGGGCTGCGGATGAGGCTGACCGCCAGGTCGAGCCGCCTGCGCATGCCTCCGGAGTAGCCCTTCACCGGGCGGCCGGCGGCCTCGACGAGGTCGAAGCGCTCGAGCAGCTCGTCGGCTCTCTGTCGTGCCGCCCGTGCCCGCATCCGGTGCAGACGGGCGAACATCTCCAGGTTCTGGCGGCCGCTCAGGATCCCGTCGACCGCGGCGTACTGTCCGGCGATGCCGATGCGCGCTCGGACGCCGGCCCGGTCGCGGGCGACGTTGCGGCCGGCGACCCAGGCCTGGCCGGAGTCGAACGAGGCAAGGGTCGCCAGGATGCGTACGGTCGTGGTCTTGCCGGCGCCGTTGGGGCCGAGCAGGCCGTGGACGGTGCCGGCCGGGACGGCGAGGTCGATGCCGTCCAGGGCGGCGCCGCGGCCGGGGTAGCTCTTGCGGAGTCCCTGGGTCCAGATGGCGGGTTCGTCGGTGATCATGCTGCTGCCTCCATGGCTGCGATGGGTCGTGCGGGTCGGGGTGTGCGCGGGGCGCTGGTGAGGCCGGCCGGGGTGACCTCGTCGTAGCGGCCCAGCGCGATCCGGGCGATGTTGAGCAGCGACTCGCTGCCCTCGGCGTAGTAGCCGCAGTGTCCGGGGATGTCGCCGGTGCCGAAGCGGGTCGCGGCGAGCTCGGGATGGAGCGGGCCGCGGCCCAGACCGAGGCGGCCGAGCCGGACCTGCGGGACCAGCCGGATCCGGTCGGTCTCGCCGTACGCGGCCCAGAGCCGGGTGCGTGACCCGAGCTCGGAGCGGTGCACGACGCCCATCCCGGGACTGCCCAGCGCCACGCAGTCCTCGGCGCGGGCGCTGGCGAGGGCGAGGCCGGCGACCGTCGAGCCGTAGCTGTGCCCGATCAGGGTGAGGTGGGCGGCGCGCGGCAGGTAGTGGGTGAGGTTCGCCAGATCCTGCGCACCGGCATAGGCCGGGCCGTTGGTGATCGCGTTGTACCACTCCGGCGGCGAGTGGTAGCCCAGCCAGACCACGACCGCCGACCGGCTCTCCGGCGCGATCGCCTGCATCGTACGCAGCAGCAGCTGCCCGCGGGAGCGCGGACTGTGAGCCTCGGTGCTGGTGAAGTAGTTGCTGAGGTGATGGCCGTTGCCGGGCACCAGGACCGCGATGTGGTCGGCGGTCACGACGTCCCCGAAGGCCTCGACGACACGTGCGCCCCCGGGAGGGTCGCAGGCGAGGAGATTGGGTCCGATGCTTGCATCGGCCTCGTTGAGGCCGTATCTGAGCGGCGTCACAACTGTCATGGCTGTGACGGTAGGAATCAGGTCTCCCGCCGCGCGTCACTCCCGGGAGCCATTCGACCCCCTACCGGGGTAGTGCGGGATGCCCCTTAGACGTGGGGTGCGACGAGGCCGCTCTCGTAGGCGAACACCACGGCCTGGGCCCTGTCGCGCAGGCCGAGCTTGCCGAGGATGCGGCTGACGTGGGTCTTCACGGTCTGCTCGGCGAGGAAGAGCTCGGCAGCGATCTCGCTGTTGGAGCTGCCGCGGGCGATGTTCTCGAGCACCTCGCGCTCGCGCTCGGTGAGCTGCTTGAGGCGCGGGTCGGCCCGCCGGCGGCGCGGGGCACGGGCGAACTGGGCGATCACTTGCCGCGTCACCGACGGCGAGAGCAGCGCCTCGCCGGCATGGACCACCCGGATCGCGGAGGCGAGCTCGTCGGGCGATGCGTCCTTGAGCAGGAACCCGCTGGCGCCGAGGCGCAGCGACTCGTGGACGTACTCGTCGGCGTCGAAGGTGGTCAGCATGACCACCTTGGTCTGTGAGGTGGCCGGGTTCTCGGACAGCTGCCGGAGCGCCTCGATCCCGTCCATCACCGGCATCCGGACGTCCATCAGCACCACGTCGGGATGCGTACGCCGCACCACCTGCAATGCCTCGGAGCCGTCGGCGGCGGTGCCGACCACCTCGATGTCTGGCTGGGTGCTGAGCAGCGCCACGAAGCCGGAGCGCACCATCTCCTGGTCGTCGACGACCACGATCTTCACCGTCACGGGGTCTTCCTACCGCGTTTGGCGGGTGTGCGCACCGCGGTTTGCGCCGGGAGCAGCGCCTCGACGACGAACTCGTTGCCGTCGGTGGCCCCGGCGGTGAGGCTCCCGCCGACCGCGCTCGCACGCTCACGCATCCCGATCAGCCCATGACCCCCGCCGCTGGTCTCGGTGGAGGAGACCGGGGCAGCACCGTCGAGCGGGTTGGCGACCCGGATCCCGAGGCCCTCCTCCCCCATCGTCAGATCGACGCCGACCGGCTCGTTGGGAGCGTGACGGCGGGCGTTGCTGAGTGCCTCCTGCACGATCCGGTAGGCCGCGGTGCCCACCTCCGGGGCCACGTCGGTGAGCTCCGGAAGCTCACCCCGCACCTCGACCCGCTGGCCGGTCCCGCGGGCCGACTCGAAGAGATCGGCCAGCCCGTCGATGCCCGGCACCGGGACCCGGCCCGACTGACCCTCTTCGGTACGCAGCACATCGAGCACTCCGCGCATCTGCCGCAGCGCCGAGGCGGCCAGGTCGGCGATCTCGGCGAACTCCGCCTCGGCCGCGGGGCTGACGTCCTCGACCCGGTGCGGCGCCGATCTGGCCTGGACGGTGATCAGCGACATGTTGTGGGCGATCACGTCGTGCAGCTCGCGGGCGATCCGGGCCTTCTCCTCGACGACCGAGCGACGCTCGTGCTCCTCCTGCAAGGCGCTGCGGCTCTCGGCCAGCCGTCTGGCGACGGCGGCGAGGGCGCCGAACAGCAGCGCGAGCGAGGCGAAGTTGGCCACCTCCACGAGCGAGTCGCCGATGTCGTTCCACGTCCATCCGACCACGGCCAGGACCACTCCGGCGGCGACCTGAATGGCCAGGGTGATCGCCGCCAGCCGCCACCCGGCGGCCAGGGTCAGCACAACCAGCACCAGAAGCTGGGTCAGCGTCGGCGGCGGCACCATCCATGGCCATCCGTCCTCGCTCACCCTCACGATCGCCAGTGCGGCCACGGTCACCGCGACCAGGGAGAGCCCGGCCGCCTCCACCGGACGCCGGAGCGCCAACGGAATCGAGGCGGCGTGCGTGACCCCGATCAGCAGAGCGACCCCGCCCGCGACCTCGTAGGGATCGGTGGTCAGGACCGCGGCCTCCACGATCGCGAGCACGGTCGCGGCGACGTACAACGCCAGACGACCGCGGCCGGGCCAGGTCTTCAGCATGTTCAAGTAATACCAGGCACGAGAGCACGGCCGACGGCCCATCGACCGCTCGAAGAGTGGTCACTTTGGGCCCTCCCGCACGGCTCCGGCGGGCCCAAATCGACCACTCCTCACCCACAGATGAGGCGTTACCGGCCTACCGCGGCCTTGTCCTCGTCCTGCGTTCGGATCGTGCCCTCACCGGATTCGATCCGGCCCTTCAGGCTGACGGTGATGTAGTGGGTCCAGGCGTCGTAGCAGACGTCGAAGCACTCGTCGCCGCGTTCGAGGCCCTCGTGGGTGAAGGTCACGCGGGTCTGCTCGCCGTCGCGGGCGATGTCGAACCGTCCGGTCGTGCCGATCCACTCCTTCTTGTCGGCGATGAAGTCGAGGTAGCCGTCGGTGAACTCCCACACGACGCGCTCCCCCGGGACCAGCTCCTTGACGAGCTGCTTGGAGTAGTGGATGTCCGGCACCAGATAGAACCACTCGGCACCGAGCTGGTCGGTGGGCCCGGCGATGTGGTGCCCCCACCAGGAACGTACGTCGTTGATGGCTTCGTACGCCTCCTGAGGGGTGGCGTCGACGGTGAAGGTTGCGGTCAGGTCGCTCATGGCTGTCCCCTTGGAATCGGCTGTGACTTGCATCATGCAAGTCCCACCGTAGACACAGGCACTTTCATCATGCAAGTGATTTGCTAGAGTCATCCTCGTGCTCGGAAAGACGTACGACGGCCAGATCTGCTCCATCGCCCGCTCCCTGGAGATCGTGGGCGAGCGCTGGACCCTGCTGATCCTGCGGGACGCGATCTTCGCCGGCGTCACGCGATACGGCGACTTCCAGCACAACCTCGGGATCTCCACGAACATCCTGAAGACGCGCCTCGCCACGCTCGTCGAGTCCGGCCTGATGACGCGCGATGACGCCGGTGACTACCGGCCCACCGCGATGGCCCAGGGCCTGCGGCCAGCGCTGATCGCTCTCACGGAGTGGGGCGACACGTGGTTCGCCCCCGACGGCCGGCCGATCGACTACCTGCACGCCGACTGCGGAGAGCCCGTCCACGTCGAGACGCGGTGCGAGCAGCACGGAGACGTCCCGCCCGACCAGGTCGTGGTGCGGCCCGGGCCGGGCATGCCCGCCGAGTACCTGGCGGCCCGGCGACCGATCCGAGAGCGATGACCGCCCGTTGACACAGCAGAGCCCGCCGCGAATCGTGCGGCGGGCTCTGCTGCATGGGGTCTCAGGCGTCGACGAGCTCTCGGTCGCTGGTCTCGCCGAGCCGGACCAGCGAGAACACGCTCAGCAGGCAGAACGCCGCGATGACCGTGGAGAGCATGACGGTGCTGGCGCCGGCCTTCTGCAGCGAGGCGAAGAGGAGCGGCGAGAGGCCCGCGCCCATGCCGGCGAGCTGGTAGCCGAGCGAGGCACCCGTGTAGCGCGACGAGGTCTTGAAGACCTCGCTCATCAGCGCGGCGAGCGGGCCGTAGAAGGCGGCATGGATGACCGACTGACCCAGGACGACCGCGAGCACCAGTAGCGCGACACTGCCGCTGTCGAGCATCGGGAAGAGCAGGTACGCGAAGACCGCGGTCGCGACGGCGGCGGTGAGGACCACCGGCCGGCGGCCGACCCGGTCGGTGAGCGCGGACCACCCGAGGATGCCGATGACCGCGCCGGCCGAGGAGACCGTCAGCGCGTTGAGCACCGTCGGGCGCTCGAAGCCGGCCCCGAGGGCGTAGCTGATCAGGAAGGTGGTCAGCGTCCCCTGCACGACGAAGGCACCGAGCCCGACACCGACGGCCAGCAGGAGCGTTCGCGGGTGGTTGCGAAGGACGTCGAGCAGCGGCGTACGCGCCTCTGCCTTCCTCTCCTTCATCGCCTCGAAGGCGGGCGACTCGGTCACGCTGAGGCGGATCCATAGGCCGACCGCCAGCAGGACGATGCTCAGCAGGAACGGCACCCGCCAGCCCCACGCGGTGAACTGCTCGGGCGTGGTGACCGAGGCCATCACCGCCATCACCGCGGTCGAGAGGACCATGCCGGCCGGGGCGCCGGCGTTGGTGAACGAGGCCCACAGCCCGCGCCGAGACGTGGCATGCTCGGCCGTGATCAGCACCGCGCCGCCCCACTCGCCGCCGATCGCGACGCCCTGGATGACCCGGAGCAGGACAAGGAGAACCGGCGCGGCCGCACCGATCTGGCCGTACGTCGGCAGGCAGCCGATCAAGAAGCTGACCACACCCATGATCAGCATGGTCAGGACCAGCATCTTCTTCCGGCCGAGCCGGTCACCGAAGTGGCCGAAGATCACGCCGCCGAGCGGGCGCGCCAGGTAACCGGCGGCGAAGGTGCCGAAGGACGCGATCGTGCCGGTCACCGGGTCGAGGTTGGAGAAGAAGACCTGGTTGAAGACCACGGCCGAGGCGGTGGAGTAGAGCAGGAAGTCGTAGTACTCGATCAAGCTGCCCGTGAAGCTGCTGGCCACGATCCGGCCCATCTGCGTACGTGGACCGGTCGTGCTGCCGCCGGAGGTGAGGGTCATTGGGGGCTCCATTCAGGATTCCTGTTTATCAGGATTCCTGGCAATTGTGAGTGACGCGCATCACGCCCGTCAACCCACTGCGAAGTCAGACCCGATGCGGATCCCCGGATCTAGGCGCCCTCAGCGCTCCCCGCGCGCTGCCCGGCGCGCAGCCGAACCGCTTCCCGCTCGGTGTCCTCGTCTCCGAAGTAGCCACCGGCCAACACCTCGGCCGCATGGTGGAGCGAGGAGAGCAGCAGACCCCGCTCGGCAGCCGGCATCCCCGCATAGATGCGGTCCTCGACGGCGATCATCTCGGCCAGGCAGGCGTTGAGCTTGGCGAGCCCGTCGTCGGTGAGGCGCGCGAGCCTGATCCGCCGGTTGTCGGGGTGGGGGGTCCGCTCGACGAGCCCGCGCGAGACCAGGTCGGACAGCACCAGATGGGCGGCCTGGGAGGAGACGAACATCAGCCGCGCGAGATCGGCGTTCGACCTCGGCACGTGGTCGCTCAGGATCAGGAGCATGCGGTATTCCGAGACCGAGATCGACTGCCTCGCCGCAATCAGCTCGGTCGCCCGCTGGAGTGCGCGCGCGAGCCGCTGGGAGACGTACTCGATCCGCGAGAACGCCGCCGTGGGAAGCCGCTCGGGTCCGACGGGCGCCGCGGGGCGCGGCGTGGCCGCTGGCTCTTCAGACATCGGGTGAACCACTTTCACATCAGGGCGAGGGCGGGATCAGAGTCTCCCATGAGGCTGTTCCGGGCAGCGGCGATCAGGACACGACCACCGCCTTCCCACCATCGGCCCAACGGAAGCTCGTCGTCAGCCCCGCTGTCCGGGAGATGCCCTCGATGTAGGCGACCACGGAGTCGCCCTCACCCTGCCCCAGTGGCGTCGGCCGCGCATGCTCATCGATCCAGCACGGGATGAAGGAGGGACGTACGCGATTGTCCTCGTCGACATCGATCACCGCGATCGCCGTGTTGCGGCTCTCCGGATGGAACGGGTACGCCGGCATGGTGGGGTCGGGCTCGAAGCCGTACAGCTCCCGCCGTCGCTTCGCCCACGCGCGCAACTCCTCGGAGTCGTTGTCGGCATCCGGGGTCAACGCGTCGGTGACCGTGACGAAGTTGCCGAGCCCGTGGAAGATCGGGGCGCCGCGGTAGACCTCGATCCCACGCATGATGTGCGCGTGGTGGCCGACCACCATGTCCGCGCCGGCGTCGACGGCCGCCCTGGCGACCTCGAACTCGTAGTCGGCGATCACCGCCGGGGTGTGCCCGATCCCCTTGTGGAGGGCCACCACCACGACGTCGACCCGCTCGGCCAGCGCGGCGACCTGGTCGGTCATCGCGCGCAGGGAGGTCTTGTCGCAGAACGTGTAGACGGTCGGCGGATTGCCCGGGTTGGCGTCGTCGAGCTCGTAGTGGGTGATCACCTTGACGTACGCCGCACCGGCCTTGAGGCTCGTCGCCCACGACTCCCGCGGACCCACGCAGTTGTAGCTGAGCACGCCCACGGTGCGACCCCGGACAGATGTCACCACCGGGGTGACCGCGGCGCCGACGTTCGCGCCGGTGCCCGTCGTCGCGATCCCGTAGGCAGCGGCCGACTCGATCGTGTCGATGACCCCCTTCGTACCGAGGTCGAACGCATGGTTGCCCGCGGTCGTGCCGACGGAGAAGCCGGCCTCTGCCATCGCGCGGAGCGCCTCCGGCTCGGCCGGCGGCGACGGGACGGTGATGCCGGTCGTCTCGGTCGAGGTCGTGTGCGGCACCTCGATCTGACCGATTGCGACGTCGGCCGCGCGCAGGATCGTCGAGCTGGGCTCGAAGAGCTTCTCCGTCTCGGGTTGCTGGAGCACGATGTCGCCGACTGCGGCGATGCGTACGGTCATGACGACACCTTCTCGAGGTCCACCGGAGAGCGACGCTCGCCGGAGTAGCGGGACAGGAACGCGCGGAGCCGCTCGGTGCGGGGATCGGAGAAGAACCGGTCCGAGGGACCCTCTTCGACGACCTTGCCGTCGGCCATGAAGACGCAGCGGTCGGCCACATCCCGGGCGAACTCCATCTCGTGGGTGACGACGACCATCGTCATCCCGGTCTCGGCGAGGTCCTTCATGACCTGGAGCACCTCCCCGACCAGTTCCGGGTCGAGCGCGCTGGTCGGCTCGTCGAACAGCACGACGCGTGGCCGGGTGGCGACCGCTCGCGCAATGGCCACCCGCTGCTGCTGACCACCGGACAGGTGACGCGGGTGCGCGTCGGCCTTGTCGGACAGGCCGACCCGATCGAGGAGATGGCGAGCGCGCTCCTCCGCCTGCCGTCGGGTCTGGCCGTGGACGGAGACCGCGGGCTCGGTGATGTTCTTGAGCACGGTCCAGTGCGGGAACAGGTTGAACTGCTGAAAGACCATGCCCATCCGCCGGCGCTGCACGCACACCCGGCTCTCGCTCAGCGTGCGGTAGCCCCCGCGATGAGCCTCGTAGCCGAGCAGTTCCCCGTCGAGGAACATGGCACCGCCGTCGATGGTCTCGAGCTGGTGGATGCATCGCACCAGGGTCGACTTGCCCGAGCCGGACGGCCCCAGGACGGCAACGACCTCCTGCTCGTTCACCTCGAGCTCGACACCGTCGAGCGCCACCTTGTCGCCGTAGCGCTTGCGTAGGTTCTGGACCCGGATGACGGGTTCCGTTGATGCCTGTGTCATGCGGGATCCCCTTCCAGGGAACGGGCTCTGGCGGATGTCGACCGGTCATAGCCGCGGCCGAGCCGCCTCTCGATGCGGCGCTGAACGAGGGTCAGCACCGTCACGACCAGGAGGTACCCGATCACGGCCACGAGAAGCAGCGGCACGACCTGGTAGGTCCGGCCGTAGATGATCTGCACGGAGTAGAGGAGGTCGGTCAGGGTGATCACGCTGACCAGGGAGGTGCCCTTGAGCAGCGCGATGAACTGGCTTCCCGACGGCGGCACGATCACCCGCAGGGCCTGCGGGAAGACGACCTTCCAGAACGTCTGACGCCCCGAGTAGCCCATGGCTCTGGCCGCGTCGCGCTGCCCGCTGTCGACCGACATGATCCCCGCCCGGATGATCTCCGCCATGTAGGCGCTCTCGTGCAGGCTGAGTCCGATGATTGCGGCGGTCAGCGGCGTGATGAGGTCGTTGACGGACCAGGACGCGAACCCGACCGAGAGCCGCGGCACGAGGTAGGCGAGGTTGAACCAGAAGATCAGCTGCACGAGCGGCGGTACGCCTCGCAGCAGACCGACATAGAGCTGGCAGGTCCATCGGATCGGGCCGAAGTCGCTCAGCTGACCGGCGGCCGCCGCGGTGCCGATCGCGGTGCCGAGTGCCATGCAGACGACCGTGAGGAAGAGGGTCATCACCAGGCCGGACATCACCGACGGGTCGAACATGAGGTCAGCGACGACGGCCCACTCGAACCGAGGGTTGGTCGCCGCCCAGATCAGGACCAGTACGGCGGCAACAGCGAGGGTCACCACGGACGCGAGCCGCCCCGGCCTGAACCTCGGCCGAGCGGTCGCCGCGTCGGGCAGCGCCGAGTCCGGCCGCGCAAGGAGCGTGTCAGCCACCGTCATGAGGGCTCACGCTTCGTGGTCGGGTTGATCAGCGGCTCCTCGACGGCGACCGGCTCCAGGCCCCACTTCTCCAGCACCTGCTGGTAGTCACCGTTGTCGAAGATGTTCTGGAACGCCTCGTGCATCGTCTCCCCCAGACCACTGTCCTTAGGGGTCAGCAGGGCAAGCAGACTCACGCCCGAACCCTGCTCGTCCGTCTGGGTGACGTAGTCGTACGTCTCGTCCGCGGCGGTTACGTCGAGCGCGGCGGTCTCGGTCATCCCGGCGAAGTCGGCTCGGCCGCTCTTCACCGCGAGGAGCGTGGCGTTGGTGTCGGCGTAGTCGGCACGCTCGTTGGCCGGCTCACCCCGCTCCGTGCACCAGGTGTTGAGCTTGTCGACCTCGCTCTCGGTGATACTGCCACCCACGATCGCGATGGTCTGGCCGCACGGCCCGTCGTCGCCGGTGAGCGCATCGGCGTTCTCCTTCGGGAAGACGTACGTCGTCCGGGTCTGCAGCCAGGTGATGGCGTCGAAGGCGCGCTCGCGTTCCGGGTTCGCCTGCACCGGCCCGTTCCAGGCCAGCCACCGACCGGACTGCATCCCGGTCAGGATGCTGGGCATCGACTGGGCGACCTCCATCCGCACGGGTACGCCGAGTTGCTCGCCCAGCACCTTCCACAGGTCGGGGTCGATGCCGGTGATCTCGCCGTCCTTCTCGACGGTGCGATAGGGCGGGTGCGCATCGCCCACGACGACCAGCTCCCCGGCGTCCTTGACGTTCTTGGGAAGCGCGTCGTAGAGCGGGGCGTCGGTGTTCACCTTCCCCGACGCCGCGCCCGGCTCCTCGGCGGCGCTGTCGGCGCAGGCCGCGAGAAGGACTCCGGCGAGGGCGATCGAGACAAGTGAGGCAGTCGTCCTTACCTGCATGGTGCACTCCAGTTCGGTCGTGATCCAGTCGTGCCGAAGGTCGTGTGACGTACGGCACTTCTCATGTGACTTGATATCAGCATCAGTCAGGGATCCTGTCAATACCCTCGTGGAAATTTGTCGCAAGACGCTTCTGCGCAGCAGGAAGGACTCTCAGAGGCCTGAGCCTTGTGGACTTGCGAATCTCCGTGATATCAACTTGCTTGATATTGAATGCCAGGAACCCTGAGAAGCCGAGGTGTGACATGAGTTCGGGACCTTTGGCCGGAAAGACCGTCATCGATCTGACGACAGCGCTCGCCGGCCCCTACGCGACACTGCTGCTCGCCGGTCTCGGCGCGCGGGTGATCAAGGTGGAGAACCCAACGCGGGGAGGCGACTCCTCCCGCAACAACTCGCCGTATCTGACCGCCGAGGGGTTGCGGCTGCGCCGATCCTCGCCGGACGACATGTCGGTGTCGATGCTGTCGCGCGGCCGCGGCAAGGA
This sequence comes from Nocardioides sp. NPDC023903, assembly GCF_040639295.1. Taxonomy (NCBI): domain Bacteria; kingdom Bacillati; phylum Actinomycetota; class Actinomycetes; order Propionibacteriales; family Nocardioidaceae; genus Nocardioides; species Nocardioides sp. NPDC023903. The sequence continues at coordinate 69,822 of NZ_JBEZZS010000005.1, forward strand.
GAGCATCACGCTCAACCTGAAGCAGCCGGAGAGCAGGCAGGTCTTCTTCGATCTCGTCCGAAACGCCGACATCGTCGTCGAGAACTACAGCGCGGGTGTCACCGAACGGCTCGGCATCGACTATTCAGCCGTCAAGGCGGTCAACGACCGCGTCGTCTACACCTCGATCAGCGGCTTCGGCGCCCAGGGGGTGGCAGGCGACGGCAAGGCGATGGACACGATCATCCAGGCGCTCAGCGGCGTGATGATGACCGCGGGCGAGCCCGGTGACCCGCCGGTGCGGTTCGGGCTGCCGATCGGCGATCTGGTCGCCCCGCTGTTCGCGGTCATCGGCACCCTTGCCGCTGTCCTCCACGCCGAGCGGACGGGCGAAGGACAGCACGTCGACGTCTCGATGCTGGGCAGCCTCACCTCGCTGGTCGCCTGCGAACCGTTCGATGCCCTGGAGTCGGTCGGCTTCCCGCTGCGTACGGGTTCGCTGGTGCCCAGGCTCGCGCCCTTCGGCACCTTCCGGGCGCAGGACGGCTGGTTCGCCATCTGTGCCCCGACCGATGCCTTCGCGAGCGGCGTCCTGGCCGCGATCGGTCAGGGCGACCTGGTCGACTCTGACCTTTTCGGCACCCGCGACGCCCGCGTCGCCAACGCCGACACCCTGCATCGCATGATCGGCGACTGGGCGGCCGGACGAACCCTGGAGTCGGCTCTCGCCGCGCTCGAGGCCAGCTCAGTTCCGGTCGCTCCGGTGCGCGACACGGCTCAGGCGGTCCGCGACGAGCTCGTGACGGGGCGCGGCGAGGTCACGCCGCTGGTCCACCCGAAGTTCGGACACCATGACGGCCTCTACGGCAGCGGAATCCCGATGGTCTTCTCCCGCAGCCAGGTCGACATCACCGCTCCGGCTCCGGGCCTGGGCGAGCACACCGAGAGCGTGCTCGGCGACCTGCTCGGCTACGACGCCGACCGCGTCGAGAAGCTCCGGGAAGCCGGCGTCCTGTGACCGGCGCTGCGCCACGGATCGGCATCGTCGGCGGTGACGTCCCGCGCCAGCTCGTGCTCGCCACGGGCGCCGTCCCACAGCGCCTGCTCGGGTCCTGGCACGAGCCCGTCTCCGCTGAGTCCGGCGAGCTGCTCGGCACCGTCGACGCCGCCACGGGTCGGATCCTGGACGGCCTGTTGTCCGGTCGGCACGACGATCTCGCCGGACTGCTGGTCTGCCATGACTCGCAGGCCAACCTCCGCATCTTCTACGTCCTGCGCATCCTCGCCCAGCGCGGGCGCCTGCCGTTCCCGGTCCACCTCGTCGATGCTCCGCGCCTGAGCAGCCCGACAGCCCGGCGATTCGTGGGGAGGCAGTACTCCCGTCTGCTCGAGTTCTGCGAGCAGGTCACGGGCCACCGCGCCGATGCCAGATCCCTCCACGACGCGGCCGAACGGGAGCTGGCGCTGGGGCGTGCGCTCGAGGCGATGCGTGAGCGTCGTCGGACCGGCGGCTGTACGGGTGCGGCGGCCCTCCGGACCTACCGTGCCGCCGCTGCGACGCCGCCCGAGAACGCGGTCGCCGCGGTGACCGAGGCCCAGGCTCCGACCGCACCGGGGGCGACGCCCGTCTACGTGACCGGGAGCAACCACCCCGACCCCGGTGTGTACGACGCCCTGGAGCGAGCCGGAGACGTCGTCGTGGTCGGCGAGGACCATGACGCCGGCGATCTGGCCTGGCTCGGCGTCGCCGTGGAGGCACCCACCGTCGGTGAGGTGATCGACGGGTTGGCGGCCGCACACCTCGCCCGCCCCGCCACGGCCACCGGTGGCCTGGCCGCAGCACGAGCGGCGTACACCGCGATGTGCGCTGAGCAGACCCACGCGAGAGCGGCGTTGGCGTTGGTGCGTGAGCACGACGACGCCCCGGCCTGGGACCTGCCTCATCAGCGGTCGGAGCTTCGCCGCCGCGGAGTCCCGCTCGTGGCTCGCACCCGCATCCGGTCCGCCGAGGACCCCGTGGCCGCGGCACAGGAGTGCGTGGCAGAGATCCAGGCCGAGCTCGCATCCACAGCAGGAGTCATCTCATGAGCCGGCTCGAGGCTGCACGCGCCGCGACGCAGCACCAGAAGCAGTGGTTCGCCGACATGGCGCGACGTGCACGCGACGGCGACCCGATCGCGCTCGTCAACGCCGATGCGCCGCACGAGGTGCTGCGCGCGTTCGACGTGCCGTACGTGGTCAACCAGTGGTGGGCCTCGATCATCTCCGCCAAGCGACTCGGACCGGCGAGCATGCGCATGCTGGCCGAGACGGGGCTGCCCGACCACAGCCAGCAGTACGACGCCATGCCGCTCGGTGCCCAGGCTCTGCCGCTCGACCAGCAGCCCTGGGGCGGCCTGCCGAACCCGGCGTTCGCGATCGCGGACAGCCATGGCGATGTGACCCACAAGATATTCGAGCAGTGGGGCCGCCGGCCCGGGACCGAGACGTACCTCCTCTCGCGTACTGCGGCCGACCCGGTGCCTCCGCGATGGTGGGAGCTGGTGCCGTACGAGTGGGAGACGGCGTTCGGCACCGACCGCCTCGATCTTCTCGAGGACGAGATAGACGACCTGATCGGGTGGCTGGAGGAACGCACCGGACGCGCCTTCGACGAGGACCGCTTCGCGGAGATCATGCGGTTGGCCAACGAGCAGGCCGAGTGGAACCGGCGCACCCGCGACCTCCTCGCCGCGGCCCGCCCGGCGCCGGTCCTGGTCAACGACACGATGCCGGCGGTGATGGTCCCGCAGTGGCACCGCGGCACACAGTGGGCGGTCGATGCGGCTCGCCGGCTGCACGACGAGGTGGCTCAGCGCATCGACGACGGCGTCGCCGTCTGTCCCGGCGAGCGGCGCCGGCTGATGTGGATCGGTCGTGGCCTCTGGTCCGACCTCGACCTCTACCAGCGGTTCCACGAGGACTTCGGTGCGGTGTTCGTGTGGTCGATGTATCTGGCGATCGCGGCGGACGGCTACGTCCGCTACGGCCCCGATCCGCTCCGGGCGCTCGCGGCCCGGTTCGTCGGGCTGACGGACCTGCTCTACGTACCGCCGTGGTCGGCAGAGTGGTACGTCAAGGAGGCTCAGGCCCATGGCGTCGACGGCGTCGTCCATCTGGTCGCCGACGACACACCGGGCGGCCGGTTCATCTCCGAGGCCCTCGAGTCCGAAGGCATCCCCGTCCTGGAGATCCGCGCCAACAACGCCGACTCACGCTCGAGCGGTGCGGCTCGTATCCCCGAGCGGATTGCCGACTTCCTGCGCGAGCGGGTGCCGGCCGGGGACTGACCTCATGACGTACGACGGGATCCTGTCTCCGCTCGCCCAACCCGGCTTCCTCCGGTACTTCGTCGGGCAGGTGATCACGAACATCGGCACCTGGTTTCAGAATCTCGCCCTGTCGCTGGTGGTGCTCGACGCGACTGGCAGCGCCCAGGCCCTCGGCGGTGTGACCTTCGCGCAGTTCCTGCCGATCCTGCTGCTCAGCATCCACGCGGGCCGGATCGTGGACCGGGTCAGCTCGCGAGCCGTCCTGCTGATCGGCGCGGCACTGTCGGCCGTGGTGGTGTCGCTGCTGGCCATCGTGGTCTCGGCAGACACCCCGAGCCTGCTCGCGGTGTATGGCCTGGTCGCGTGCCTCGGGGCGGTGAACGCGTTCGAACGGGTCGCCGCCCAGGCGATCATCCGGTCGCTGGTGAGCCTGGACCGGCTCGGCCGGGCGGTGTCACTGAGCACGATCGCGGTAGCTGCCGGCCGCTCGATCGGCCCCGGCCTGGCCGGGCTGCTGTTCCAGGCGGCCGGTCCGGTGGTGTGCCTGCTGGCGAACGCCATCTCCTTCCTGCTCGTGTTCGTGCTGCTGCTCTTCGTACATCCCCGCAAGCAGCGCCTGGTGCGGCACCTCGACCTGGGTCCCGGTCGGCTCGGTGGGCTCCTTCAGGACCCGGCGCTGCGGCTCCTTCTGGTCGTCAACGCTGTCATCGCCCTCCTGGCGCTCAACCTCAACATCGTCCTCACCTCCGTGGTGGCGCTGACCTTCGGCGGATCGGCAACGAGCGTCGGCCTCAACCACGCCCTCAATGCCGTCGGCGCCGTGGCCGGCGGCCTGGTCGCGACCGCATTGCCCAGGGTGTCGACGGGAACGCTCGCAGCGGGCTGCGCGCTGCTCGGAGCCACGATGTTCACCAGCGCACTGCCCGGCACGCTCGCAGTCTTCCTCGTGCTCGCCCCGGTGCTCGGTCTCGGCTTCGGCTTCTACACGGCCGTCATCAACGCGGTCGCTCAGGCAGCGGCTCCGGCACGGGCGGTCGGCCGCGTGATGGCGCTGATGATGCTGGGCAACGTCGGGATGGCCCCGTTCGGTGGCCTGATCAGCGGCTGGGTCATCGACCGCACGTCGGGGCGGGCGTCACTGATGACGGGCGCTGCCGTGGCTCTGACCTGCGCGTTCGTCGTCGCCCTCCACACCCTTCGACGTGGCGAGAACCGCCTCGACGCAAGACCCGACCATGAAAGTGAGTTGTGATGCACCTCAACGCAAGACCGAGAACCACGATCGCCGCGGCGGCCGCTGCCGTAGTAGCGGCACCGGCACTGCTGGCCGTCAGCACCCCCGCGGTGGCGGCGAAGGAGACCACCGTGATCAGCGGACACCTCGCCGACTCGACGCCCTACCGCTTCCTGATCCCGGACGACTGGAACGGCACCGTCTTCGTAGATCTCGACTTCGCCGGCTCGGCCACCGTCTCCCCGACGGCTGAGCAGCTGGTCGAGCAGGGTGCGGCGTACGGCGGCACGACCCGCACTGTGACGGGATGGAACATCCCTGGAGCCCTCGCCAACCAGGTGGAGGCGCTGGACCGGTTCGAGGACGCCGCCGGCGAGGCGGACCGGCGGATCACGATGGGCAGCTCGATGGGTGGCTTCGTCGCAGCGGGCGTCGCCCAGCACTACCCGGACGCGATCGACGGCGTCGTCTCGATGTGCGGCGGGCTGTCCGGCACCGTCTCGCAGTGGAACCAGAAGCTCGACACGGTCTTCGTCCTCTCGACGCTGCTCGATCCCGCCGGAACGCTGCCTGTCGTCGGCATCCCCGAGGACGTCAAGGGTTCGATCGCGGCCTGGCAGAAGCGTCTCGCCGAGGCTCAGCAGACACCCGCCGGGCGCGCCCGGATCGCGCTGGCCGCCACGATCGGCCAGCTGCCCGCGTGGTCCGAGTCGGAGCCTCGGCCGGAGCCTCGGCACACCGATGCGTACCAACGGGGCTGGTACGGCGCCCTCGCCGCCGACTCGCTTCCCTACATCGGCCAGGCGATGAGCAGCCGGCGGTCCTTCGAGGCCCTGGTCGGCGGCAACCCGTCGTGGAACACCGGTGTCGACTACGCCGCGCAGCTCGCCAACGCCTCGCCGGAGACGCGCCGGGTGGTCTCCAGGCTCTACCGGGAGGCAGGGCTGTCGCTCGAGGCCGACGTCTCGAGGGTCGACGACGCCGACAGGATCAGCGCTGATCCCGCCGCGGTGAAGCGCTTCGCTCTCGGGACCGAGTTCGACGGGCGGATCAGCGTGCCGGTGGTGACGATGAGCAACATCGGCGACCAGATCTCGACGGTCGCCCAGCAGAGCGAGTATCAGAACGAGGTAACCCGGGCGGGCAACTCGGATCTCCTGCGTCAGACCTACGTCGAGGCGCCGAAGCACTGCGGCTTCTCCGACGCCGAGCGCGTCGCGGCAGCCAACCTGCTGCTGCACCGGCTCGACACCGGCGAGTGGCACGGCCGGGAGACTCCGGCCCGGATGAACCGGATCGCGGAGTCCCTCGACCTCGGACCGGCCCGGTTCATCCCGTTCCGGCCGGACGCGTTCAACCGGCCGTACTCCCCCGACTGGTCATGACCGGACGGTGACGCCCTTAGAAGGTGAGCACGGGTTTCACCGTGGCGCCCGAGACCATGTCGGCGACGGCCGTCTGGATGTCCTCGAAGGGGTAGCGCCGGACCAACCGGTCGAGCGGCAACCGCCCGTCGGCGACCAGCCGCGCGAGCGCCGGGATGAGGGTGCGGGTCTCGGCGTCGCCGAGGGTCAGACCCGTCACCCGCTTGCCGGGCAGCATCGCGTTCACATCGATCCCGACCTCGGTGCCGAAGGGCGGCGCTCCGACGATGACCGCGGTGCCCCGGGCGCGCAGGGCGTCGACACCCTGGCGGAGTACGCCGGTGTTGCCGGTCGTCTCCACGACGCCGTCCGCGCCGCCGCCGGTCAGGTCCGTCAGCGCCGAGGCCAGGTCGTCGACCTGACCGGCGTCGATGACGTCGGTCGCCCCCAGCTCGCGCGCCAGCTCGAGCCGCTCGGCCACCCGGTCCACCGCGATGATCCGGGTGGCCGGGGTGAGGCGTGCGGCCATCACCGCCGACAGGCCGACGGCACCCGCGCCGAGGACCACCACCGAGGACCCTGGGCGCGGCGCGAGCACGTTCCAGACCGCACCGACCCCGGTCTGCACGCCACAGCCGAGCGGCGCGAGCAGGGACAGGTCGGCGTCCGGTTCGACGCGTACGGCGCTTCGCTCGTCGACGACCGCGAGGCGGGAGAAGGAGGACTGGCCGAAGAAGTGGCCCCCGATCGGCTCCCCCTTCCTCCCCACCGGCGAGGTCCCGTCCATGCGGGCGCCGCCGATGAGGTTGGCGGGAAGCCAGACGTCGCAGTAGGCCGGATGGCCGTCACGGCACTGGGCGCAGGTCCCGCAGGAGCTGAACGACAGCAGCACCTGGTCGCCGGGTACGAGGCTGCGTACTCCGGATCCGACCTCCTCGACCACACCGGCGCCCTCGTGCCCGAGAACGCCCGGGAGCGGGAACGGCAGTCCGCCGCTCGCCACCCCGAGGTCGGTGTGGCAGAGCCCGGCGGCGACCATCCGTACCAGGATCTCGTCGGGACGGAGCGCGTCGAGCTCGACGTCCCCGATGGTGAACGGGGCACCGGCGGACTCGACCACCGCTGCCTGGGTCGTGGTGCTCATGACTGCTCCCCGGCCGGGGTCGTGGGCGGAAGGGAGATGACGACGGATCGGACCTTCGTGTACGCCTCGAGTGCCTCCGGGCCGTACTCGCGGCCGAAGCCGGACTGCTTCACACCACCGAACGGCACCGCGGGGTCGAGCATCGCCCAGTCGTTGACCCAGACGATGCCGGCCTCGAGCCTGCCCGCGACCCGGTGCGCACGGGTGAGGTCGCTCGTGTGCAGCCCGGCCGCCAGCCCGTACGCCGTGGAGTTGGCGAGCGCCACGGCCTCGTCCTCGTCCGCGAACGACTGGACCGTGAGGACGGGTCCGAAGACCTCCTCGTTGACGACGCGTGAGTCCGCGGGCAGCCCGGTGATCACCGTCGGTGCGTAGTAGAAGCCGTCGGCGAGGTCACCCCCGAGCTCCGGACGCTCCCCGCCGGTGACGATCTCGCCGCCCTCTTGGCGGGCGAGGGCGACGTACTCCTCGACCTTCTTTCGGTGCTGGTCGCCGGCCATCGGACCGATGATCGTCGCCGGGTCTCGCGGATCGCCGAGGGGTACGCCCGGGACCGCGTGCCGGAGGATGTCCACCACCGTGTCGTGGACCTCCGCGGCGACGAGCAGTCGCGGTCCGGCCATGCAGAACTGGCCGGTGTTGAAGACGAAGGCCTTGATGACGGCGCCCACGGCGATCTCGATGTCGGCGTCGGCGAAGACCAGGTGCGCGCCGTTGCCGCCGAGCTCCATGGTGACGGGCTTCAGGTGCTCGCCCGCGACACTCGCGGCTCGGCGGCCCACGGCCGTCGACCCGGTGAACGCGATCTTGTCGACCCCGGGGTGACGCAGCAGTGCGTCGCCGGCCTCCGGGCCGGTTCCGGTCACGACGTTGAGTACGCCGTCGGGCACCCCGGCATCGGCAAGGAGCCGGGCCATGAACAGCGCACTGAGCGGGGTGTCGTCGGCCGGCTTGTGCACGACGGTGTTGCCGGCGGCCAGGGCGGCCGCGATCTTGCTGCTGGACAGGACCAGCGGGAAGTTGAACGGGGTGATCGCCCCGACCACGCCCAGGGGCTCGCGGCGGGTGTAGGCGAGGGCAGCGATGGGCGTGTCCCGCACCGACCCGTCGAGGGTCTGCGCCAGCGCGGAGCAGTACTCGTACTGCTGGGCGGCGGTCTCGACGTCGACGTGTCGGGCCAGGGTCACGGGCTTGCCGACGTCTCGGCTCTCGAGCTCGACCAGCTCGTCGGCCCGCTCGCGGATCAGGTCCGCGACACGGTGCAGGATGCGGGCGCGGTCGCGGCCGCTCATCCGTGGCCACGGCCCGGTGTCGAAGGCCTCCCGGGCGGCCGTCACGGCGGCGGCGACGTCGGCGGCGTCGCCCGCCGGCACGCTCGTCAGCACCTTGCCCGTGCTGGGATCGGTGACGTCCATCCGGCGGCCGCTCAGCGAGTCGGTCGGCCGGCCGCCGATGAAGAGCTGCTGGTCCTCGTACGTGGCGGGCATGTCAGAGCCCCTTGCGGACGTGCGTCCCGACCGTCGGCCGCGGGTCGTGGACGGGTCTGGGACGGCCGGTGGGCGTGCTGGCGAGGATCCGGCCAATGTGTGTCCGTGGGCCGGCCGGGCATCTGCCGTCGGGGATGAGGGTCATTGCGGGCTCCGTTCAGGATTCCTGTTTATCAGGATTCCTGTCAATACTGGGTGGTGCCCGTCACCCCGTCAATAGGTGCGATGGTCAAAACGCTGGTCAGGCCAGCCCGAGAAGGCGGATCGCGTTCTCCTTCAGCAGCAGCGGCCGGACCTCGTCCTTGATCTCGAGCTTCTCGAGGTCGCTGAACCAGCGGTCGGGGGTGATCACCGGGAAGTCGGAGCCGAAGAGCACCTTGCGGCGGAGCGGGCCGTTGAGCTGCTTGACCAGCTGCGGCGGGAAGTACTTCGGCGACCAGCCGGAGAGGTCGATGTGGACGTTGGCCTTGTGGGTCGCGATCGAGATCTGAACGTCGACCCAGGGGACGGCTGGGTGTGCCATCACGATCTGCAGGTCCGGAAAGTCGGCGGCGACGTCGTCGATGAGCAGCGGGTCGGAGTAGCGCAGCCTGATCCCGCGCCCACCTGGGAGGCCGGCACCGATCCCGGTCTGGCCGGTGTGGAAGAGCGCGACCACGCCGAGCTCCTCCAGCGTCGCCCACAGCGGGCGGAGCTCGGGGTCGGCGGGCGAGAAGGCCTGCAGGCCGGGATGGAACTTGAAGCCGCGTACGCCGTAGTCCTCGACCAGGCGGCGGGCCTGCTTCACGGCGGCCTCGCCCTTGCGGGGGTCGACGGAGCCGAACGGGATCAGCACGTCGGCGTGCTCGGTCGCGCGCTCGGCGATCTCCTCGCTCGACAGCGGCGGGTGGTCGAGGCCGGTCGAGGCGTCGACGGTGAAGATCACCGCGGCCATGTCGCGCTCGCGGTAGTAGGCGGCGAGGTCGTCGACGGTCGGGGTGCGCGGGTGGTCGCCGCGGAAGTAGGCCGCCGAGGCGTCCATCAGCTCCTGGTCGAGCGAGAAGTGACCGTGATGGTCGGCCTCGACGTGGGTGTGCATGTCGAGGGCTCGGATCGAGGCGGTGTCGATGCGGGGCTGGTAGCGGGTCATCGGGTGGTTCCTTCCGGGGTGCCGTACAGCTCGCGGACCCGGGACTTCAGCAGCTTCCCGGAGGCGTTGTGCGGGATCTCGTCGACGAAGACGACGGCCTTGGGGATCTTGTAGCGGGCGAGCCGTCCGTCGAGGTGTTCGAGCAGGTCGGACTCGGTGAGGGCGGAGTCGGGGCGGCGTACGACGACGGCGCGGCCGACCTCGCCCCAGCGCTCGTCGGGGACGCCGATGACGGCGGCCTCGGCGACGCCGGGATGGGTGTAGAGCGCCTGCTCGACCTCGGCCGGATAGACGTTCTCGCCGCCACTGATGTACATGTCCTTCACCCGGTCGACCACATAGAGGAAGCCGTCGTCATCGAGCATCGCGACATCACCCGTACGCAGCCAGGGCCCGTCGAAGGCAGCCTCCGTCGCCGCTCCGTTGTGCCAGTAGCCGGGAGTCACGTTGGGACCACTGACGTGCACCTCACCGGCCTGGCCGGGAGCCGCCTCCTCGTTGCCGGGCGCGACGACACGTACGTCGGTGAAGAAGCAGGGGGTGCCGGCCGAGCCGAGCTTGTCGAGGCCGTCGCCGGCGCGCAGCATGGTCGTCCCCGGAGAGGCCTCGGTCAGGCCGTAGCCCTGGATGATGTGCAGCCCGCGGCTCTGCCAGGTGTCGAGGAGCGTGCGTGGGATCGGGGCTCCGCCGCTCAAAGCCGAGCGGAGGCTGTCGAGGTCGGCGGTCGCCCAGGTCGGCTCCTGGGCGAGGGCCTGGTACATCGAGGTGACGCCGAAGAGCAGGGTGACCCGCTCCCGCTCGATGGTGGCGATCGCGGCGGCCGGGTCGAAGCGGGCCGCGATGAGGGACGTACCGCCCTTGAGGAAAGTCGGGAGCAGCACCTGATTGAGCGCGGCGGTGTGGAACAGCGGGGCGGTGACCAGGGCGATCTCGTCGGAGCGTACGTCGACGTCGACGAGCAGGTTGAAGGCGTTCCAGGCGATGTTTCCGTGCGTCAACATCACGCCCTTGGGACGGCCGCTGGTGCCGGAGGTGTACTGGATCATGAAGACGTCGTCCAGCCCTACCTCGACGTCGATCCGCTCGCCGGCCGGGGCAGCGAGGCCGTCGAGGCCGCGACCGCCGGCCGCGGTGAACCGATGGCTCGGCAGCCCGAGAGCCGCGACGGCCTCGGAGGTGACCGCCTCGTCGAAGTCGTCGGCGTGGATCAGCAGCGCCGGCTCGGCGTCGGTGAGGATCCAGGCCAGCTCGGGCGGCGCCAGCCGGGTGTTGAGCGGCAGGAAGACCGCCCCCAGCCGGGCGGTGGCGAAGAGCGTGACCGCGAGCTCGATGGAGTTCAGGCCGAGGAAGGCGACCCGGTCGCCGGCCGCGACGCCGCGGGCGCGCAGCCCGTGGGCGACCGCCTCGACGAGGCGGTCGACGTCGGCGTACGTCACCACCGCGTCGTCCTGCACGAACGCCCGGGCGCCAGGGGTCATCCGGGCCCGGCGGGCGGGCCACGATCCGATGCCGCTGTCCAACATGTCGATCCTCGTTCGTCTCGTGGGCTCAACCGAGCCCGAGGTCGGTCTTGATCTCCAGCAGTCGCCGCAGCGCCTGGTCACGACGCGCGACGAGATCCTCGGCAGAGGTGCCGTCGAGCTCCTCGTCGACCCCGTCGACCAGCTTCTCGACCAGCCCTGCGGTGAGCTTCGGGTGACCGAGGTCGTCCCACCATTCGACCATCGGCGGGCCGAGATGCTCGAGCACGTGACCGAGCCCGCCCGGGCCGCCGGAGAGGTGCTGGGTCGCGAAGGGACCGAGCAGGGACCAGCGCAGCCCGGGCCCGTCGGCGATCGCGGTGTCGATGTCGGCGACCGAGACGATGCCCTGGTCGACGAGGTGGTACGCCTCCCGCCACAGCGCCGCCTGGAGCCGGTTGGCCACGTGCCCGGGCACCTCGCGGCGGATGTGGATGGGACGTTTGCCCAGGTGGCGCAGGGTCTCCAGGGCTGCCTCGACGGCCTCCGCCGACGTCGTCGATCCGCCCACGACCTCGACCAGCGGCACCAGGTGCGGCGGGTTGAACGGGTGCGCCACGAGCACCCGCTCCGGGTGGTGCGTGCAGGCGTCCTGGAAGGTGCTCGGCATCAGGCCCGAGGAGCTGCTGGTCAGCAGTACGTCACCCGCGGCGGCCGCGTCGAGCGCGGCGAAGATCTCGCGCTTGACCTCCAGCCGCTCGGGTCCGCTCTCCAGCACCAGATCGGCGACCGCGCCGACCTCCTCGAGGCTGTCCGCGAACCGCAGCGCGCCAGCGGACCGTGTTGGTCTCGACACGCTCGCTGGCGCTCGCGGCTCGACCGACGGGGCAGGGATCTGCGCACGCAGCCTCTCCTCGGCACCCTCGGCCGGGTCCCAGGCGATCACGTCGAGCCCGTGCTCGAGCCCGAGCAGCACCCAGCTGACCCCGATCGCGCCGGTGCCGACGACCCCGAGCGTACGAACGTTCTCACCGCTCCTCATGCGGTCCTCCTGCTCAGCGCGCCCGAGGTCGCCAGCGCGACGAACGGGTCCAGGGACGCCGGGTCGGCGAGCGCGTCCCGGCTGGCCACGTCCTCAGGACGTACGCCCTGCAGGATGCGTTTGGCCGGCAGCTCGAGCTTCTTGCCGGTGAGGTTGCGCGGCACCGCGGGCACCTCGATCACCTGGTCGGGAATGTGTCGCGGAGATAGCGCCGACCGCAGTGCGCGGACCAGCCGGGCCCGGAGCGGGTCGTCCAGGCGTACGCCCTCGTCGGTGACCACGAAGAGCAGCAGCTCGCCGTTGCCTCCGTCGGGGTCCTCGAGGTGCACGACGAGCGAGTCGGCGACACCGTCCACCTCCTCGGCGACTCGGTAGAACTCGGCGGTGCCGAGGCGTACGCCGCCACGGTTGAGGGTCGCGTCGGAGCGGCCGGCGACGTGGCAGCTGCCGTTGTCGTGGAAGAGGATCCAGTCGCCGTGGCGCCACACGCCGAGATAGTGGTCGAAGTACGCGCTCCGGTAGCGCGACCCGTCGTCGTCACCCCAGAAGCCGACCGGCATAGAGGGCATCGGCGAGGTGATGACGAGCTCGCCGAGCTCGCCGATGACAGGGCGGCCGGACTCGTCGTAGGCGTGAGCGTCGACGCCGAGGCAACGGCCGGAGATCTCACCGGCGTAGACCGGGAGCAGCGGGTTGTTCTGCACGATGCCGGAGCAGACGTCGGTGCCACCGCTGCCGACATTGATCTGCGCCCCCGGGAGCTGGTCCCGAAGCCACGCGTAGCCCTCCGGCGGGAGCGGCGCTCCGGCCGAGCCGAGGACGCGAACCCGCAGGTCACCGAGGTCCTTGAGCTCGACGCCATCCTTGCGGCAGGCCATCACGAACCCCGGACTGGCACCCATCACCGTCGCCCCGGTCGAGGCGGCGAGCCGCCACTGCCAGGTCAGGTCGGGGTGCATCGGATTGCCGTCGACCATGACGATCGAGGAGCGGACCAGGAGCGAGGAGACCAGCGCGTTCCACATCATCCAGGCGGTGGTCGAGAACCAGAGCATCCGGTCCTCGGCCCCCATGTCCCACGAGAGCGCGTGGTTCTTGAGGTGCTCGAGCAGGATCCCGCCGTGGCCGTGGACGATCGCCTTCGGCCGGCCGGTCGTGCCGGAGGAGAAGAGCACCACCAGCGGGTGGTCGAAGGGCACCGGCTCGAAGGCGAGCTCAGCCGCCTCCTCCGCGCTGAGCAGGGAGGTCCAGGAGAGCGCGTCCCCGACACGGTGCGGGCCGTACTCGACATCGACCACATGGCGCACCGACGGCAGTTCGGCGCGGATCTCAGCCACCTGGGAGCCCCGGTCGATGTCCTTGGCGCCGTAGCGGTAGCCACCGGCGACCAGGAGCACGACCGGCTCGATCTGGGCGAAGCGGTCGATCACGCTGCGCGGCCCGAACTCGCTGGCGCAGCTCGCCCAGGTCGCGCCCAGGCTGACGGTGGCGAGGTAGGCGACCAGGGCCTCGGGGATGTTGGGCAGGTAGCCGGCGACGCGGTCGCCGCGGCGTACGCCCAGCTTCTCGAGCGCCGCTCGCGCCCGGGCCACCTGGTCGCGCAGGTCGCCGAAAGTCAGCTCGACGTCGTCACGGGTCTGCGAACGGCCGAGCACCGCGACCCGGTCGAGATCCTCGTCGGTGCCGAGCGCGTGCTCGGCGTAGTTGAGCAGCGCCCCTGGGAACCAGCGCGCCCCGGGCATCTCCCGAGAAGCCAGCACGGCCTCGTACGCAGCGTGGCTCCGGACCCCGAAGAACTCCCACACCGCCGACCAGAAGCCGTCGAGGTCGGTCACCGACCAGCGCCACAGCTCCTCGTGGGTGGTCATCGTCAGGTCGCGCTCACGGGCGAGCCAGGCCAGGAGCTCACCGACGCGGGAGGTGGAGAGCACGTCCGTCGGCGGCGTCCAGACGATGTCGCCCTGCTGGATCTGCTGCTGGGTCGCACTCACTGGTCCGTCACCTTCTTGGCATTGCCGTCGAGGAAGTCCTGCATCCGCCCCTTGGCGTCGTTGGTCCCCTGCGCGATCGCGGCCATCAGCGACTCCATCAGGTAGCCGTCGCGAGGGTTGGCCTCGGCGATACGCGGCAGCGCCTGCACGACGGCGAAGTTGGTCTGCGGAGCGTTCCGGGCGATCCGGCCGGCCAGCTCGAGGGCGGTCTTGCGGCCGGTGCCGTCGGCCACCGCGTACTGGCTCAGGCCCAGCCCCAGGCCCTCCTGCGCGTCATAGCGACGGCCGGTCAGCATCATGTCGGCCATCCGGGAGACCCCGATGAGCCGCGGTACGCGCACCGAGGCACCGCCGCCGACGAAGAGCCCGCGCTGCCCCTCGGGCAGGGCATAGAAGGTGGACTCCTCCGCGACCCGGATGTGCGCGGCGGCGGCGAGCTCCAGCCCGCCCCCGACCACGGCGCCCTTCAGCGCCGCCACGACCGGGACCGGCCCGAACTCGATCTTCTCGAAGACCCGGTGCCACATCCGCGAGTGGCTGACCCCTGCGAGGGTGTCGCGCTCGGTCATCTCGGACAGGTCGAGCCCGGCGCAGAAGTGGTCGCCGTCCGCGTCGATGACGACGGCGCGTACGTCCGGCTCCAGACCATCGAAGAACCGCTCGATCCCGAGCACCGCCTCGTCGCTGAGCGCGTTCCGCTTCGCGGGGCGGGCGAGGGTCAGCACCGCGATGTCGTCGACGCGCTCTGCCCGCAGGGCATCGGGAAGGGGGGTTCCGAGCATGATGAACTCCTCATGATTGACAGGAATCCTGATAATCGCAGAAGTAGGCGCCTCTCGCAAGCGAAGCGATGCTTGAATGACCGCATGACCGACGCACCCCTGCTGCTCTACGTCGTCAAGCAGCTCGAGCTCGCCACCCGAGCCCGCCTCGACGCCGTCCTGAAGGAATCAGGGGTCACCGCCCTGCAGTACACCGCCCTCTCGGTGCTCGAGCGCCGCCCCACGATGAGCGCCGCCGACCTGGCCCGCGCCTCGTTCGTACGCGCCCAGTCGGCCGCCGACCTCATCGGCGCCCTCGAGCGCCGCGGCCTCATCGAGCGCAGCATCGACCCCGACAACCGGCGCCGCATGCTGATCAGCCTCACCACCGAGGGTCGCGCCTTCCTCGACGCCTACGACCCTCGCGTCGAAGAGCTCGAGGAGCAGATGCTGGCCGAGCTCGGGCCCGAGGACCGAGAGTCGTTCCGTACGTTCCTCGACACCGCTCGCCGGGCACTTTCCTAGTCAACGATCACCGTCCCGCCCGAGGCAAAATTAGGTTAGCCTCGCCTCATGAGACCCCACCTCGCCGTCGCCACGGCCGCCGCCCTGGCCCTGGCGCTGTCCGCCTGCTCCTCCGACATCGCCGACGACGACGGTGCGAAACCGGCGTCGGGTGCGTCCTCGGTTCCCGACGGCCCGTGGAGCTTCACCGACGGCTCGGGTGAGGTCGTGAAGCTCGACGAGGCACCGACCCGGATCATCGCGCACGCTCCGGCGGCCGCCGCGCTGATCTCCTACGGCATCCGCCCGGTCGGCATCTACGCCGACGAGCCGGTCGACACCGACCCGAACCTGGACGGCGTCGACCTGACGGACATCGAGGTGCTCGGTGAGGAGTGGGGCTCGATCGACGTCGCCAAGGCGTCCACGCTGAGCCCGGACCTGATCGTCGCCGACTGGTGGCCGGCGGAGAAGGCCCACTCGGGGCTGGAGAACGGCACGAAGGCGAAGAGCAAGAAGCTCACCGAGCTGGCCCCGGTCGTCGGCCCGTCCCAGGGTGGCTCGATCCTCAACCTGGCCGAGGGCTACGAGGATCTCGCGGAGAGCCTCGGCGCCGACGTCGAGAACTCCCAGGGCGCCAAGGACAAGGCGGCCTTCGAGAAGGCTCGCGACGGCTTCATCGCCGAGATGAAGGAGAAGGACCTGACCGCCCTGGCGGTCTCCCCCGCCGACGACCTGCTCTACGCCGCCAATCCGGAGTACGCCCCGGAGCTGCTGGACTTCACCGAGTGGGGCCTGCAGGTGGTCGCGCCCGACTCCCCGGACCCGGACTTCCCCTACTGGGAGAACCTGAGCTGGGAGAACGCCGACAAGTACCAGCCCGACGTCCTGCTGATCGACAGCCGCACCTTCATCGACGCCAAGAAGACGGCCGAGGGCCAGCCGACCTGGACGTCGATCCGCGCGGCCAAGGCCGGCCAGGTCATCGAGTGGCCCGCCTTCTGGCTGCACACCTACGCCGACTACGCCGACGCCCTGACCAAGCTGACCGCCGACCTGGCCGACGTCGACGACACCATCGGCGACTGACTCCGGCGGAGACCATCCGGTGATCAGTTCTGTCGCCACCGCGACCCCCGCACCGGTACGACGGCGAGCCTCCGGGCTCGCCGTCGGCCTGCTGCTGCTCGTCGCCCTCGTGCCCGTCCTCGCCTTCCTCAGCGTGACCCTCGGGTCGCGCGACATCGCGCTGAGCCAGGTCCTCGACGCCTTCCGGACCTTCACCAGCTCCTCCTCGATCGAGGACACCGTGACCGTGCGCCTGCGGGTCCCCCGCACCGTGCTCGGACTCCTCGCGGGCGCGGCTCTCGGGCTCGCCGGCACTCTGCTGCAGGGCTTGACCCGCAACGCCATCGCCGACCCGGGGATCATGGGCGTCAACGCCGGGGCCGCCTTCGCCGTGGTCAGCTCGATCACGCTGCTCGGCATCGGCTCGCTCGGGTTCCACGTCGTCGCGGCGTTCGCCGGGGCGCTCGCGGCGACCGTGCTCGTCTACTCGGTGGGCTCGCTCGGACGCGACGGCGCGACGCCGGTGAAGATGGCCCTCGCCGGGGCCGCGATCACCGCCGGGCTGACCGCGGTGACGACCGGGCTGCTGCTCACCGACCTCGACGCCCAGCAGCAGTACCGCTTCTGGCAGGTCGGCTCGCTGGCCGGCCGCTACGCCCCGATCGTGACCGGTGTGGCTCCGTTCCTGCTGGTCGGCATCGTCCTGGCGCTGCTGTGTGGACGCTGGCTCAACGCGCTGGCCCTGGGCGACGACGCCGCTCGCGGGCTGGGCGTCTCCCTGACGCGTACGCGGATCCTGTCGTTCCTCGTGGTCGGGCTGCTCTGCGGTGCCGCGACCGCCGCGTGCGGTCCCATCGTCTTCGTCGGTCTGGTGGTGCCGCATGTGGCGCGGTTCCTGTGCGGTCCCGACTATCGCTGGGTGCTGCCCTACTCGATGGTGCTGGGTGCCCTGCTGCTGCTCGGCGCGGACATCCTCGGGCGCGTCCTGGGCGGCACCGGGGAGCTCCAGGTCGGCGTGGTCCTCGGCATCATCGGCGCCCCGTTCTTCGTGCTCCTCGTCCGCTACGCCCGGCTGGCGGACCTATGAGCGTCATGCCCCAGACCGTGACGGCCCTGCGGCGCACGCGGCGCAGCCGCCGGGTCCGCGCGAGCGTCGTACCTGTCATCCTGCTCGTCGTCGCCGCCGTCCTGGCCCTGCTCACGCTCTGCTTCGGCTCGGTCCAGCTCAGCCTTGACCAGGTGCTCGCCTCGCTGCTGCATCTGCGCGACCATGCCGCCGTCGACTTCATCGTGCGCGACCTGACCGGGCCGCAGGTCAAGGCGGCCGTGTGCGTCGGGCTGGCGCTCGGCGCCGCCGGCACGATCTTCCAACAGCTGCTGCGCAACCCGTTGGCCTCGCCCGACTTCGTCGGCATCTCCGCGGGCGCGAGCGTGGCGGCCGTCGCGGGCATCGCGGTGCCCGCCCTCGGCGGGATGAGCATCCCACTGCTGGCCTTCGGCGGCGGCCTGATCACGGCCGCGGTGATGTACGTCCTGGCCTGGCGCGACGGCATCACCGGCTATCGCTTCGTGCTGATCGGCATCGGCACCGCGGCGTTCTGCACCGGGATCACCGGCTACCTCCTCACCCGCACCTCGCTCACCGAGGCCAGGGCCGCGCTGCACTGGCTGACCGGATCGATCGGGCAGGCCGGCGACGCGGAGAACAACGCGCTGCTGGTCGCCATCGTCGTGCTCGTTCCGCTGGTGCCGCTGCTCCAGCGGCTGCTCCGCGCCGTCGAGCTGGGCGACGACACCGCCCGCCGTCTGGGCGTACGCATCGAGGCGACCCGGCTCGCCCTGATCGCGACCGGGGTCCTGCTGACCTCGTTGGCCACGGCGGTCGCCGGGCCGATCGCGTTCGTCGCCCTCGTGGCCGGACCGATCGCCGATCGGATGCTCGGCAGCGCCCGCGGCGGCATCGTCGCCGCCGGTGCGGTCGGGGCGATCGTGTGCCTGGTCGCGGACTACGTCGCCATGAACCTGCTGCCGGTCGAGGTCCCGACCGGAGTCGTCACCGGCGCCGTCGGCGCGCCGTACCTGCTGTGGCTCATCGCCACCACCAACCGGAGAGGGATGGGCGGATGACCCAGCCGGAAACAACCCAGCCGGAAACGACCCTGGCGCCGCGGCTCGCGGCGCGCGAGCTGACGCTGGGCTACGACGACCGCGTCGTCGTCGACCGGCTCGATCTCGACGTCCTCGACGGGCGGGTGACGGCGATCGTCGGCGCCAACGCCTGCGGCAAGTCGACGCTGATGAGGGGCCTCGCCCGGCTGCTGCGTCCGTCCGCCGGCGAGGTGCTGCTCGACGGGACACCGATCCTGGACCGCGGCTCCCGCGAGGTCGCCCGCGTCCTCGGGTTGCTCCCCCAGACCCCGGTCGCCCCGGACGGCATCACCGTCGGTGATCTGGTCTCGCGCGGACGCCACCCGCACCAGGGCTGGTTCCGCCACTGGAGCGCGCGGGACGAGGAGGCGGTCGCCGAGGCGCTGGCCGCCACCGACACCGGCGAGCTCGTCGACCGCCCGCTGCGCGCGCTCTCCGGGGGCCAGCGCCAGCGGGTCTGGATCGCGATGGCGCTCGCCCAGCAGACCGATCTGCTGCTGCTCGACGAGCCGACGACGTACCTCGACATCAGTCATCAGGTCGACCTGCTCCGGCTGCTGCGTACGCTCAACCGGGAGACCGGACGGACCATCGTCACGGTGCTGCACGACCTCAACCTGGCCTGCCGCTACAGCGACCACCTCGTGGTCATGGCGGACGGCCGGATCCTCGCCGAGGGGCCGCCGGCCGAGGTGGTCACCGCTGAGGCCGTCGAGAAGGCGTTCGGGCTGCCGTGCGTCGTCGTGCCCGACCCGGTCGCCGGTACGCCGATGGTGGTTCCGGCGGGCGACTGAGCCGAGCACGACGAGCCACGAGAATCAGCCGACCGCGATCTCGTTCGGCTGCTCGGAGAGCTCGACCGATGCGGTCACCTCACCGGAGGTGAGGTCGACGGCGTGCACGGTGTTGCTGGCCGGCTCGGTGACGTACGCGATGTCGCCGTTCACCTTGATCGCCGGGTGCGGGTCCTGCCACTCCACCGGCCCCTCCCAGGGCTTCACGACCGGGAACTCGTCGGTGATCTTGCCGGTCGCCGGGTCCAGGACGTGGATCGAGCCGTCGGTGGCGAGGATGTAGGCCAGGTCCTCCGGGCCGCGCGCCACGTCGCGGAAGGTGTACTCGACACCCTCGGGGAGCACGACCGGCTTGAAGGTGCTCTTCTCGGTGTCGACGAGGGTGACCGTGTCGAGCAGGTAGCCCTCGGCGTCGGGGTCGGTGTTGTAGTCGCCGACGATGATCGGGCTGGTCTCCGAGACGTACGCATTGCCCATCCGGCCGAACTCGTCGGGCGCCTGCAGCTTCTCGAACTTCCCGTCGCGGTAGAGCAGGGCGCCGTCCTCGCAGCCGAAGACCACCGCCTCGTCGGCGGCCGTGCCCTCGCCGTGGATGCCGGGGCACGTGTCGTTGACGGCGACCTCCTTGAACTCGGCACCGTCAGGCTCGAGCGCGATCGCGCCCGAGCGGCTCTCCTCGGTGCCGACCGTGGTCAGCAGGGTGCCGTCCTCGAGCACGATCGAGACGCCGTGGTGGGCCTCGGGAGCCGTCCAGGTCGTCGTCTCCGGGAGCTTGCCGGCGTCACCGAGCGCACCGGTCTCGAAGATGGTGGTCTCGCCGCTGCCGTCGGCGAAGAGGACCGTCTTGTCGCCGTGGTGGACGACGTGCCCGCCGGTGTCGGCCGGGAAGACGAGGTCGGTCAGCTCGGGGGTTTGAGTGTCGAGCACCTGGAAGCCCTTGCTGGTGGTGACCGTGAGGTTGCGGCCGTCGCCGATCGAGTTGAGACGTACGAACTCCTCGGTCTCGAACTCCTCGACGACCTCGAGGGACTCACCGTCGAGGACGGCGATCCCGTTGGTGTAGGACACCGCGAGGCGGCTTCCGTTGTCCGCCTTCGGGGTCGACGACTCGTCGCCTTCGGCGGTGGATCCGCACGCCGACAGCGCCAGCGATACGCCGGCCACCGCCGTGATGGCTCGGAGGGCACGGTTCTGTGGGGTTTTCATGGGGGTGCCTTTCACTCGGTGGGCCCTGGTGAGAGCCCGCTGGTGATGCGCTCGGTGTTGGCGCGCATCATGGAGAGATAGGTGTCGGCGCCCTCGCCCTTCTCGGTGAGGGACTCGGTGAACAGCTCGCTGACCGCGACATCGACGCCCGCCTCGTCGGCGAGCACCTGGATGAGCCGGTCCGGCTGGGAGGACTCGGCGAAGATCGTCGGTACGCCGGCCTGCTCGATCGCCTCGGTCAGGTCGCGCAGGTCCGCGGCGCTGGGCGCGGCCAGGGTCGTCCCACCCGGGATGACCGCGCCGACGACGCGGAACCCGAACCGCTCGGCCAGGTAGCCGAACACGTGGTGGTTGGTGACCAGGCTGCGGTTCTGCTCCGGGATGCTCGCGAAGGAGCCGGTCATCTCCTGGTCGAGCTTCTCGAGCTCGGTCCGGTACGCCGCAGCCGCCTGCTCCACGGTCCGGTCGTCGATGCCCTCGATGTCCTTCGTCGCGGCTTCGAGGCCGTCGACGACGTCACGCATCCGTGCCGGGTCGGTCCAGAAGTGCGGGTCCGGCGTGCCGGCGGACTCCCCGTCGGCATAGTCGAGGACGTCGATCTGCTCGCCTGCGACGTACGTCTCGACGCCGGCCTCGGCCGCCTGGTCGAGATGGCGCTGGAGGCCCTCCTCGAGGCCGAGCCCGTTGGAGACGACCAGGTCGGCATCGCGCATCATCGCGGCCTCCCGGGCGGAGATCTCGAACGAGTGTGGGTCCGCGTTGGGCCGCATCAGGGTGGTGACCTGAGCGGCGTCGCCGACCGTGCTGGCGACGACGTCGCCGAGGATGTTGGTGGTCACCACGATGTGGGGGCGATCGTCGCCGTCGTCGCCTCCGGCGCAGGCGGTCAGCGTCATCGCGATCGTGATCGCGACGGTGGTCCCGAGCAGGCGCCTCATCGGCCCGTCTCCGTGAAGAACACCGGGGCGGTGGGCGTCTCGAGCGTCCTCGCGATCCGCGCCTTGTCGGCGTAGTCGATCTCGTGGACGACGCCCTTGGCCGGCACGTTGAGGTAGGCGCGCTCCTGGTCGACAACCAGGTCGATCCCCTTGTCACTCGGGTCCACGAGAGGCTCCGTCGCGGCGATCTGCCTGCCGTCCTCGGCGGCGAAGACGCGGACACGGCCGGTGGTGTCGAGGGCGAGCACGTGGCCCTCCTCGTCGTCGGCGGCGACCACCTGCCGCAGCGGTACGCCCGCGTCGAGGTGGCTCCAGGTCCGCTCGCGGGTGTCGAGGAGCCAGATCTCGGTCTTCCCGGAGACGGCCGCGACCGTCGGTCGGCTCTTGCGGCCGTCGAAGCTCGTGGCTCGTGGCGCCGAGGTGCCCTTCGGATATTCGATCCGCTCGAAGCTGGGCTCGCCGTCGGTCTCGGTGGCCAGCACCGCGCCGTCGGCGCAGCCGACGACCACGCCGACCCTGGTGGTGATCGTGCCGCTCGCCTCGGCGCAGGCGATCTGGGTCTCGTCGGCCTTGCCGCCAGCGTCGTGATAGCTCAGCCCGGTGACCTCACCGCCGTCGGCGACCGTCACCAGGGCTCCGTCGCCGAACGGAGCGACCATCCCCGCGTGCGGCTCAGCCTCGAGCCGGAACAGCTCGCGCACCTCGCCGTCAGCGAGGGCCTCGTTGTCCAGCAGGACCGCCTCGCCGCTCTCGTGGAAGAAGACTCCCGTCGAGCCGGCCGTCGACAGCGGACCGGTCGCGACCGTCGCCCTGCCTTCGCCCTCGACCGTGCCGAGCACCCTCGGCTCGCCCCGGTAGTAGTGGAAGTGGTCGCCGTGGTCCCAGGTCCACATCCCGCTGTCGACGACCTCCACGCCGTCCGCGGTGGTCGCGAACAGGTAGCGGCCGTCGGAGTCGACCGCGCTCGGTGCGCCGATGGTCCCGACCTCCGCCGAGCTCCCCTCGAGGAGGTCGAGCTGGGCGACCGCGCCGTCGGCGTCGATCGTGGTCAGGTGCAGCTGGGGCTCGGCGACCTCCTGCGCGCCGTCGACGGCGCCATGGTCCTTCCCGGAGGTGGACCCGGCGCTCGGGTCATCGGCCGAAGAGGTGCCGCATCCGGTGGCGGCGACCAGGGTCAACCCTGTGACGATGCCGGCGAGTGTCCTGCGGTGCATGAGGTCCTTTCGGAGGTGGGGGACGGACGTCGAAGAAGACCGAGGGCGCTGCGGAGCAGCCCCGAGGTGACCGCGGTGAGGATGGCCGCGCAGGCGATCGACGCCCCAGCGGCGGTTCCCGCGTACCAGGAAGCGGTCAGGCCGAGAAAGACCGCGACGGCGCCGATCCCGGCAGCGCAGGCCATGGTGGTGGGGATCCGCGTGGTCCACTGCCCCGCGGCCACGGCGGGCGCGAGAAGCAGCGCGATCACGAGCAGCGAGCCGACCGCCTGATAGGACGCGACCACGGCGAGGGTCACCAGACCGACGAGCATCACCTGCGCCAGCTGCGGGTGCAGGCCCAACGTACGGGCGATCCGGGGATCGAAGGCCGAGGCGACGAACGCCCGGTGGAAGCCGACCGCGATGGCCAGGGTGACGGCGAGGGCGATCGCGAGGACGGTGATGTCGTCGGGCCCGATGGCGAGTACGTCGCCGAACAGCATCGCCGTCGCGTCCGTGGCGAAGCTGCGGGAGTGGGAGATGATGATGACGCCGAGCGAGAGCATCGCCACGAACAGCAGCCCGATGCTGGTGTCGTACGTCAGCCGGCCGCGGCGCTGGAGCGCTCCGATCGTCGCGCTCATGACGATCGCGCTCACCGCGCCGCCGAGCATGACGGGTGCGCCGAGGACCGTCGCGAGGGCGACACCGGGCAGCATCCCGTGCCCGATCGCCTCGCCGAGGAACGCCATCCCCCGGATCACGACCCAGGTGCCGACGACCCCGCAGATCGCCGCGACCAGCACGCCGCCGGCCAGCGCCTGCAGTATGAAGTCGGTCCGGAAGGGCTCGATGATCGATGGCACGGGGCGGGACTCTAGCGCTTAATGAGAATGGTTACCAATTGCTATAGTGAGGCACGTGCTTCCCCATGACCAGACCGACTCCCCACACCTGTCCGCCCACGACCTCTGCTTCGGCTACGACAGCCACGACGTGATCCACGAGGTCAGCGCCGCATTTCGGGCCGGGACGGTCACCGCCGTCGCGGGGCCGAACGGGTCGGGGAAGTCGACCTTCGTCGAGCTGCTCGCCGGGGTGCGAAACCCGCGGCGCGGCTCGGTCACTCGCCATGGACGGCTCGCCCTGGTCGTGCAGCGCCCCTCGACCCCGGACGCCCTTCCGGTGACCGTCCACGACGTCGTCGCGATCGGAACCTGGGGACGGCGGGGCGGGCGACGGCGGGGCGACGTCGCGGAGGCGATCGACCGAGTCGGCCTGACCGGCCTCGAGCACCGTACGTTCGGCGAGCTCTCCGGCGGACAGCGCCAGCGCGCGCTACTGGCTCAGGGCATCGTCCAGCGTGCGGAGATCCTGCTCCTGGACGAACCCGCTGCGGGGCTCGACGCCGCCAGCCGGCAGCGCACCCGCGAGCTCCTCACCGAGGAGGCCGCCCGCGGCGCCACGATCGCGTGCGTCACCCATGACGAGGAGAGCATCGCCGCCGCCGACCACGTCATCCGGCTCGAGGCCGGCCGGATCGTCGCCTGAGGTCGGCGCGGACCCGAACCTGTTGAACGTGGCCACGCCGGCCACGATGAGGGCCAGCGCGACGGCGAGGCCGACCCCGATGCGCTCACCGAAGATCGGGACGGCGACGACAGCGGTCAGCACCGGGCTCACCGCGCCACCGACCGAGGCCGGGCCGCTGCCGAGCGCCTTGACGGAGAAGGCGTAGCAGAGCGTCGACATCAGTCCGGTCCCGATGCCCTGGAGCGCGATGAGGATCAGCACGTCGTCGAGCGCGGCGGTGCCCGCGAGCAGGTGCGACGGCATCGCGCCGAACGAAGCCAGCACGAGCGCGGCCAGGCTCGAGACGGTGCAGATGGTCAGCACCATCTGCAAGAGCGTCAGGCTCGTACGCTGCAGGCCCGACGTGAACACCGCCCAGGCGAAGCCTCCGACGAGCAGAAGCCCGACCCCGCCCAGGGACGCGCCGCCGCCGACCAGGAACCCGCTCACCGCGACGCCGGCCGTGATGAGCCCCAGCGCTGCCACCCGCCGCGGTGACAGCGAGGCCCGGCCACGCGCCAGCGCGAGCAGCGTGACGAAGAGCGGCACCGTGCCCGGGACCAGCATCCCGGTGAGCGCGGCGCTGGTCAGCTGGGCGCCGAACGCGAAGACGAGGAAGTGCGGGAGCCCACCCACGAGCAGCAGCGCGAGGACGTACGGCCGCTCGCGGCGTACGGCCCTGATCGTGCTCGGCAGCAGCGGGGCCAGCAGGACCACCGGCGTTGCGAACCGGAGGAACGCGGCGTCGGCGACGGTCAGGCTCGACCCGCCGATGCCGCGCGTGCTCAGCGCGAACGACGACCACAGCACCACCGTCATCCCCAGCGCCGACCATCCCGCCAGCGCCCGATTCCCACCACTCTGCTGCGTCCCCATGGTGCGCCACGATAGGAAAAATGAAGGCGCACATGATTGCCTGATCTGCCACGTTCAGACGGCTCGGTGGCAGAATCTGCCAACATGCGTACGATCGACGAGACCGACAAGCACATCCTCTGGGAGCTGCAGCAGAACGGCCGCCTGACCAACCAGGAGCTCGCCGACCGCGTCGGCCTCTCCCCCTCGCCGTGCCTGCGCCGCGTACGAGCCCTGGAGGAGGCCGGCGTGATCAGCGGCTACCGTGCCGTCGTCGACCCGCACGCGGTCGGCATGAACATCACCGCGTTCGTACGCATCAAGATGGCCACCCACACGACCGACGCGGTCGAGACCGTCGAGGAGCACCTCCGCGCCATCCCCGAGGTCACCGAGGCGTACGTCCTGGCCGGCGACCACGACTACCTGCTGAAGGTCGTCACCTCGTCCTTCGAGACGTACGAGAGGTTTCTGCGCGACAACCTGCGCACCATGCCGGCGCTCGCCTCGATCGAGACCACCTTCGCCTTCGGCAACACGAAAGAGAGCTCCCCGCTCCCCCTCGGCTGACCCCTCGGCGTCAGAAACCGACTTCTCGGCGGGCCGGGGTGTCGTCGCAGAATCTGTCGAAGGCACGGGCGGCGGCGTCGATCTGGGCCGCCATGCCACGCAGTCCACCGCGCCCGACCGCTCGCCTGGTCTCGCTCTCGAACAACGCCCGGTCATACGCGGGGAGCATCGCCACCAGCCGTCGCCGGGCCCTGTTCGACACGGGCCGGTCCGGCTGCAGGGGCTGGACGAAGACCTCGACCACGTTGTCCATCCAGTCCAGGTCGAACTCGACGAGGTAGGGCGGCAAGACCAGCCGGACCACGGCGCCGCCCATCCGGTCCACCTGCGAGTAGGAGGTCGGCACGAAGCGAGCCGCGACCGACTCGGCAACCGCCTGGGATCGGCGCTTCAGGATGTCGTTGCCAATGGTGGACACTGCGCCTCCGCCCGAACGTGACCAGTGGTCATGTGACCACCGGTCATAGGTTAGGGGCGCCGCCGCCGGACGGTCAAGGACCATGTCGGCGGCACGCTACGATGCGAGCGTCCAGCCATGAGAGAGGACTGGTGGCGCCATTGCCTACGCCGACCTGGGAGCGTCTCCCGGAGGCCAAACGCGATGCCGTGCGCCGGGCTGCGGAGGAAGAGTTCGGGGTCCGGGGCTACAACGCCGCCAGCCTCAACACCATCTGCCGTGAGGCCGGGATCTCCAAGGGCAGCCTGTTCCAGTACTTCACCGACAAGGCCGACCTCTTCGTCCACCTGATCGCCCGGGCCAGCCACGACATCCGAGCGGCGATGGAGGCGGCCAGCGCCGACTTCCCGTGGATGACCGACTACATCGGCTCGGTCAACATGCTCATGGATGCGTGGATCGACTACTTCTACGACCACCCACGCCACCGGCAGATGCTGGTCTCGGCCAACCTCGAGCACAACCCCAAGGCGCTCGCCGCCGTCCGTGAGGCCGTCTATGTCGACTACCTCGAGGTCATCGGCGGCATGATCGATCTCGGCATCGCCATCGGCGCACTCCGCGAGGACACCGACCGCGATGCCCTCGTCGCCGCCATCATCATGCTGCTTCCGCACATCGCCCTCGGCCCTCACGTACGCGGCCTGGACCCGCTCCTCGGCCTCGCCGGCTCCGACCGCACCCACGCCATGTCCGTCGGTCGCAGGCTGATCCAGGTGCTGATGGGCCAGTACGTCTGTCAGTCGGTCCCGAAGGAGCCGTGACGTCCGGCTCCGTCAGCGAACCGGGTCGCGCCCGCGACAGTGTCCGTGGTCACCGACACGACACCATGGGCGTACTCCACGGCCAGCGCGTCCTGCTCGCTGAGACCCTCCTGCTCCAGCATGGAGAGCCGGTCGTGGCGCATGCAGGTCTGCGGGAAGGCGGCGAGCTGTCGCGCCAGGTCCTGCGCCGCCGCGAGGGCCTGACCGGGCGGGACGACACGGTTGGCCAACCCCATCCGCAGAGCCTCCTCGGCACCGACGGGACGGCCGGTGAGGATCAGGTCCATGGCGTTGCTGGCGCCGATCAGCCGAGGCAGCCGAACCGTGCCGCCGTCGATCAGCGGTACGCCCCAGCGCCGGCAGAAGACGCCGAAGACCGCGTCCTCCTCCATGACCCGCAGGTCGGCCCAGATCGCCAGCTCCAGGCCTCCGGCGACGGCATGGCCGGCGACGGCGGCGATGACGGGCTTGCCCAGCCGCATCCGCGTAGGCCCCATCGGGCCGTCCCCGTCGGGCTCGAACCGGTTGGGATCGCCACCGGCGACCGCCTTCAGGTCGGCGCCGGCGCAGAAGTTGCCGCCTTCACCGTGCAGCACCGCGACGGCAGCATCGGGATCGGCGTCGAACTCCTCGAAGGCGGCCACGAGGGCCTCCGCCGTCGCCCGGTCGACGGCGTTGCGTACCTCTGGGCGGTTGATCCGGACCGTGGTGACCGGACCTTCCTTGGTGACCTCGACCGTCATGCCGGGAGCGCGCGCTCGATGATCGCGGACAGGTCGCCGCGCGGCGACAGGGTGCCGAACGCGCCTCCCCAGTCGCGGCCGAGGCGCGAGGAGCAGAACGCGTCGGCGACGGGAGCCGGTGCGTGCCGGACAAGCTGCGACCCCTGGAAGACCAGTGCCATCTGCTCGACGATCCGCCGGGCCCGGAGCTCGAGGTCGTCGAAGGAGGTGAACTCCTTCTTCAAGCGGTCCAGCGCAGCGTCGTAGCGGGCGTCGGCACCGGAAGCGAGCTCCGCCTCCGCCACGAAGGCGTCCAGGGTGTGCGGCTCGTTCGCCAGCGCTCGCAGGGCGTCGAGCGCCGCCACGTTGCCCGATCCCTCCCAGATCGAGAGGAGCGGCATCTCGCGATAGATGCGGGCGACGTCGAAGTCTTCGATGTAGCCGTTCCCGCCCAGGCACTCCAGGGCTTCGTTGACCATGAACGGCGCCCGCTTGCAGACGTAGTACTTCGTGACCGCCAGCGCGATCCGGCGCAAGGCGGCCTCGCCCTCGTCCCCGCGGATCGCCCGGTCGTTGGCACCCGCCAGCCGCAGCATCGCCGTCGTCGCGGCCTCGGACTCGACCTGCAGATCAGCGAGTACGTTGCGCATCGCCGGCTGCTCGATCAGCGGCTTGCCGAACGCCGAGCGATGCCGGGCGTGGTGCGCTGCCATGGTCAGCGCGGTGCGCATGCCGGCCGAGGAGCCGATCACGCAGTCGAGGCGGGTCATGTTGACCATCTCGACGATCGTGCGGACCCCGCGGCCCTCCTCGCCGACGAGCCAGCCGGTCGCTGCGTCGTGCTCGATCTCGGAGGAGGCGTTCGACCTGTTGCCGAGCTTGTCCTTGAGCCGCATGAAACGCATGGCGTTGCGCTCGCCGCCGGGCAGTACGCGCGGGACGAGGAAGCAGGAGACGCCGGCGGGCGTCTGGGCGAGGGTGAGGAACAGGTCGCTCATCGGGGCGCTGGTGAACCACTTGTGCCCGCGCAGGACGTAGGTGCCGTCGGTCTGCGGAGTCGCGGTCGTCGTGTTCGCGCGTACGTCGGAGCCACCCTGCTTCTCCGTCATCGACATCCCGGCGATCAGACCGCGCTTGGACTCGGGATCACGCAGGCCGAAGTCGAACTCCCGGCTCGTCAGCAGCGGCTCGAACCGGGCGGCGAGCTCGGGGTTTGCGCGCAGCGCCGGCACCACGGCGTAGGTCATCGAGATCGGGCAGCCGTGGCCGGCATCGACGTTCCAGGCGTAGAACTTCGCGGCCCGGGCGACGTGGGCGCCAGGCCGGTCATCGGCCCAGGGGGCAGCGTGCAGACCGTTCTCCACCGCCACGCCCATCAGCTGGTGGTACGCCGGGACGTACTCGACCTCGTCGACGCGGTGACCGTAGCGGTCATGGGTGTGCAGACGCGGGGGCACCCGCTCGGCAAGCCGGCCCCACTCCTGCGCCTCGGCAGTGCCGGCGAGGCGGCCCAGCTCGTCGATCTCCGGAAGCGCCCACGCGGCGCCCTCACGCTCGAGACCCTCCCGCAGGACCGGATCACCAGCCGTGTTGTGACCCACCAACGGCGGGACCTGGTTGAACACCTCATGCGTGCTGGTCATGCGTCTACCCCTTGCTGGTGGAGGCCATCAATCATGATGTTACATAATCAGCAACAACCGTGTCGAGAAATGTTGCATGAGAGGATGTCCGTGTGGCTACCGCGCGCGATGAACTGGCTCCGCTCTCCGCCCGCTCCACCATCCTGAGCCTGATGCTCGGCGCGCACCCGAACCCGTTGACCCCCGCCGACCTCGCCCGCGCCGGCCAGTTCTTCGGCATCGCACCGGCGACCGTGCGGGTCGCGGCCACCCGCGCCGTCAGCGACGGCGACCTGCGCAGGACCGAGGCCGGCTACCGACTCGGCGAGCGGCTCGTCCAGCGGCAGGCTCATCAGGACGAAGCGGTGCACACGGCGGACAAGCCGTGGGACAGCTCTTGGGAGATGGCCGTCGTCGTGACCGCCGGCCGTCCCGGCCCCGAACGCGCCGTGCTGCGCGATGCACTGAAGGCGCACCGACTCGCCGAGCTTCGCGAAGGGGTCTGGACCCGACCGGCCAACCTCCAGCGTCCGCGCTTCTCGGATCCGGTCCTTCAGGACTTCACGGCAACCCCCGAGCAGGATCCGCGCGAGCTCGCCGCCTCGTTGTGGGATCTCGCCGGCTGGGCGCGCGAAGGTGAGCGTCTGCTCGAGCTCCTGTCGTCCACACCCCAGCCCGCGCTCCGTCTAGCGACGGCCGCCGCGATCGTGCGCCACCTCAGCGAAGACCCGCTCCTCCCCGTCGAGCTCCGCCCGACGGACTGGCCGGCTGCGGACCTGCGCGATACCTACAGCGCCTACCAGCGCGAACTGAGCGACCTCGCCGCGCTGCCCCGCTGAGCGACTCGGATCAAGCGTTCGGTCCCGGCATCGGACCGCCGCGCAGCGGGAGCTGGGTGGCGGCGCGCTGCTCGTTGTCGCGCAGCCGGCCCTCGTAGTGGCTGAAGAACACCTTGGCGACCAGGTCGCGGCGGCTGCGTACGCCTGTCTTCTCGAACACGTGCTTGAGGTGCTGCTGAACGGTGTGCGGCGAGATGAACAGCGCTTGGGCGATCTCGACCGTCGAGAGGCCCTTCAGCACGAGCTGGGTGAGCTCCTTCTCGCGGTCCGTCATCCCGTACGCCGACATCAGGAGCGTCGCGATGCGCGCGGGATGAGCGGGCTCGACGATGACGGCCACCTGTGGATCCGGTCGCGTCGCGAGCACAGCGCCGTGCAGCACGATCCAGGTGCCCGACTCGCTGAGGACGCGCGAGGTCGCCACCTCGCCCGCCTCTCCCGGTGAGTCGACCGAGCGCAGCGCTCGCGCCGCGACCGCGGCGACCGCAACCGGCACGGCCCCCGGGGCGGGGCGAGGAAGATCCGCGAGCCATCGCTCGACACCTTCGGTGGCCGAGTCGATACCGAGCGACGAGTTCAGCACGACCAGGCCCGGAGCGCCGGACGAGTCCGGGTCGGAGGCCTCGCCCAGCAGGAGCGCGTTGCGCGCCGCCTCCGCGAGGCTGGGAGCTATCGCCCGTAGGAAGGCCTTGTCGTCGGCACCGAACATCGGCCGGTCAGGTTCGCGGTACAGCGCCAGCGAACCCCAGACGACGCCGGCGCGGGTCCGCAACGAGACGATGATCTCCTGATCGCCGCCGAGCTCCATGTTCGCCTTCCACCGCGCCGTCGACGACGGGTCGCCATCGGTGATCTCGTAGAGCGTCGAGACGCCTTGGTCCGACTTCGCGACATCGCTGAGCTTGTGGACGCCGTCGGCTCGGTACTCGTTGTCGAGGAAGTCGGCCGGCAGCACCGGCAGCAGCTCGTCGAAGTGGCTGGTGATCAACAGCGAAGCGGGATCCAGCGTGTAGAAGCACGGCGCCCAGTAGTGCGGGATCGCGTCGGCGATCGGCTCGCGGCACTCCCGCCACAGCGCCACCAGATCGAGCCCCTGTCTGCTCAGGCGCTCGATCTTGTCCTGCGACCGCTCACGGGTGCGCTGGTTCACCTGATCGAAACTACTCCCCGCGAGGGGTCAGCTGAATGCCAGATTGCTGGTATATCGCGTGGTCAGAGCGGTGCCTAGCGTCAACAGCATGGACATTCACAAGAGCTCACACGACGTGAGCCAGCTGGCCGACTGCGCCATGGTTCCAGGGCTGGGATTCCTGCCCGTGAACGCGTTCGTGCTGCATGCGCAGGAACCGGTCGTGGTCGACACCGGACTCAGCACTCCCGACAAGCACTTCCTGGACGACCTCGCCATGGTCATCGACCCTGCCGATGTGCGGTGGATCTGGATCACCCACCCCGACCGCGACCACACCGGCGGCGTACGGGCGTTGCTCGACGCGGCTCCGAACGCGCGCCTGATCACCACCTTCGGCGGCGTCGGGATCCTCGGCTGCGAGTGGGAGGTCCCGCTCGACCGGGTCTACCTGCTCAACCCGGGCCAGGCGCTCGAGGTGGGCGACCGGACCATCCGAGCCTTCCGCCCTCCTCTGTTCGACAGCCCGGTCACGACCGGATTCGTCGACGAGAGCACAGGCGCGATCTTCACCTCCGACTGCTTCGGCTCACCGGTGCCGACCGCCGAGCTGGCCACCTGCGCTGACGCCCGCGACGTCGGGGACGTACGCGAGGGGCAGCTGCTCTGGGCGACCATGGACAGTCCGTGGGTCGCCAACGTCGACGAGGCTCGCTATCGCGAGACGATCGAGCCGCTTCGATCAGCTGAGCCGACGGCCATCTTCAGCACTCACCTGCCTCCCGTGCTCGCGCACACGGACACCATGTTCGACACGATCAGCCAGGCGCCTCACGCACCGTCCTTCGCCATGCCCGATCAGCGGGCTCTCGAGGAGCTCCTCGCGACCTTCGCCCCGGGGGTGGCGTCATGAAGCTCGCGATGTTCGGTGGCAGCGGATTCGTCGGCGCACCGGCGCTCGCGCTGGCTGCCGAGCGCGGACACGACGTCCGGGCCCTGATGAGGTCTTCGAACCGAGACGTTCCTCCAGGTGTCGATGCCGTGGTGGGCGACGTACTGGACCCGGAAGCCGTGGCCCGGACGGTGGCCGGCTGTGAAGCCGTCGTGTCGACCCTCGGCGGGTGGGGTGACAGCGATTCGATCGACCTCGGCGCCCGCAACGTGCTCGCCGCCATGCGCGACGAGGGAACCACCCGGATCGTCTTCATGGAAGGCTTCAACATCCCCTTCCCCGGAGACCCACGCAACGCCGGCGCGATCCTCATCGACACGGTCGTACGCCTGCGCAGCCCGAGCCACGTGCGAAGTCAGCGGCGTCTGGGGCTCATGCTGCAGGCATGCGACGACCTCGACTGGACGATGGTGCGAACCCCGATCGTCCGCGCCGGGGACAGGACCGGTCGCACCGAGCTCGGAACCCTCAAGATGGGTCCACGAAGCCACGTGACGACCGGCGATCTCGCCGAGGCGCTGCTCGACGCCGTAGAGGACGGTCGGCACCTGCGCGCGGCTCCCATGCTCCGTTCCATGTGATTTCTCCGCTTGATGCTCGCGCTGGACTCGAGCAGGATTCACGCGTTCCGTATGACGCCGGTCTCCACGTCGATGGGTAGGTTGCGATGGTGCCATCTGTAGGGCTGGCACGAATCGCGCTCGGCCGAGATCAGCAATCCTCAACGTCGAAGCAAGGAGATCGAGATGGACCTGATGGAAGTCACCGAACGGGCGAGGCTCCGTCGTGAGGACGCCGCGGCTCGCCTGCATGCCCTGGCCGACGCGCTCGCCAGCAACAACGAGGTCGAGTTCGAAAGAGGCGGGCTGCGCTTCAAGGTGCACGTACCCGACGAGGTCGACTTCAAGCTGGAGGTCGAGATCGGGGACGACGAGCGCGAGCTCGAGATCGAGCTGAAGTGGTGACCGGCGCCGCGCCCAGTTGACGCCGCGCGGTCCGGGTCAGCAGGTTTCCTGGACGTCGGTCACGAGGGTCTGAATGTCGGTGCCGAAGGTGGACAGTGCAGCGCGAGCCGCGGCCAGCGTGTCCACGGAGGCGTCCGCCATGGCCGACTCGACGCTGCTGGTCAGAGCGGCGAAGCTCGCCTCGACGGCCTCGATCTGCGTCGAGAACTCGTCGGAGGCGTCCGACTTGACCTCGCCCAGGTCGTCCTCGACCGCACTCAGCCCACTCTGCAGGTCACTGAGAGCCTCGGAGGAGCCGACGTCGATGCCTTTGACGTCGTCGACCGACGACTGCAGCTCGTTGACCGAGCTGCACACGGCGGGCTCGTCTTCACCACATGCTGCCAGCGGCGCGCTGAGCGCCAGAGCGGCGACGATGGCAGGGATGAGCTTCATGGTGACTCCTTCGATGGGTCGGCGTGGCGTCGGGCAACCGGTCCCATCATTCGCGGCGAGCGGACCGGGGTCGTCACACAGAAGACGTGAACGTCAGAGCCCGCCGGCCGGGTTCACCAGATCTGCGTGATGCGGCCCCGGGCCGGGTGGGGATGAATGGGCTCCTGCAGCGCGATTCTCTTTCCCGGCCCGGCGGCCTCACATTCTTCGTCGGCGTGGGGACATGGGTGGTCGCGGTCAGACTCAGATCGAGCCGGAAGGACGGTCCGGAGTGCACTACGTCGATCGACTCCACCGCCTGGTCATCAACCAGACCGACTGGGCAGAGGCACCCGCCCACGCGGCCGACGTCGCGTGGCTCGAACCCATGCTGGATGCCCGGACCCTGGCCCTGGTCCGGCTGGCCGCGCTGGTTGCGGTCGGTGGTGAGGTCCCCTCCTACGGGGCCGCCGCGGATGCGGCCGTCGATGCCGGCGCGAGCGCTGCTGAGGTCGTCGACGTGCTGATCGGTGTCCTTCCGGTCATCGGTACGGCGCGCGTGGTGGCGGCCGCTCCCAGGCTGGCGATGGCGCTCGGATATGACGCCGACGCGCTCGAGCAGGAGCACCCCGGCTGATCGTTGTCACTAGCCGCCGAGGAGCCCGACGACGGTTGCCTGCTTCACTGCCTCGTTGCGTGAGGAGACCCCCAGCTTGCGGTAGATCGAGGCGACCTCCGAGCTCACGGTGTTGCGTGAGACGTACAGCCGCTCCCCGATCTCGCCGATGGTCAGGTGGGTCTGCAGGTACGGCAGGAGCCGTAGCTCCGCGGGTGTCAGAGGCGGCCCTCGGCCGGTCACACCCCTCGCATCCGCAGCGATGACCTTCCGGAAGTCGTTGACCTGGTCGACCAGGACGCCGAGATCCGGGACATGAACGAGGATGTCATCGATCTCGCGGAGCAGGTGGCGCGCCGTCGTGTGGTCGCCACGAGCCCAGAAGACCCTGGCCATCTGTAGCCGGCTGCGCGTGGCGAGGGAGGGCAGGACGTACGTGCAGGACGGGCGTGCCCGCATCCCCCGCGTCAGCTGCAGATCCACCTGCTCCGACGCGCCGTCGTGCAGGGCAAGCCGTGCAGCCGCCGCGAACGCCAGCACGCTGGCCGCGTAGTCGTACATCCGATACTCGTCGACGACGCCGACTGCCCGGGCGACGCGATCCCTGGCCTCGCCCCACTGGCCGCGCTCCATCGCCAACAGTGCCAGCACCGACTCCGCGTTCACGACAGTGTCGATGTTGCCGATCTCGCCCCCGACGGCGGCCGTCTCGCTGAACAGAGCAGCTGCCCGGTCCACATCTCCAACAAGGAGATGCGCCTCCGCGGACCCGGTGAGCGCCATGTCCCGCCACGCGCTCCACGCCGGCTCCTGCGCCATCGCCACATCGGCGTCGCGCATCATCCGTTCCGGGCCGGCCGGACACATCAAGGTTCTCAACATGGCGCGCAAAGACTCGAACGACGCCGTGCCGTCCACAGGCACCTGATCGTAGACGGCTTCATCCGCCAGAGCGGCCCAGCGCTGGGCTTCCACGGGCTCACCGCCCAACACCCCGATCCAGCCGGCCAACACCGCCAGAGGGGGATGAGCCGAGATGGTGTCGCCACCGAGCGCTGCCAGCCATCTTCGTACGGTCGAGAGCTGACCGGCGCTGTAGGTGACCTGCACGAGCTGTGTGATCAGCTGCACGCAACGGTCGCGCTCGCTGGTGTTCAACAGGTGCTCCAGCGCCATCGCCGGCGCCCCGTTCGCCTCGTACCAGTCGGCGGCGCGCAGGTGCAGCCCCATGACTGCATCGGGTTCGACACGGCGCAGCTCCCCGAGCAGGAACTCCCGGAAAAGTGAGTGGTACCGATACCACTCCCGCCTGCGATCCAGCGGGATCAGGAACGAGTTCGACGCCTCGAGCGCCTGCAACCGGTCCTGGCCGCCCGACTCCGCGAGCAGCGCGTCGCAGAGCGGTGCGTGCAGTCGGTCCAGCACCGCGGTCCGGCGCAGGAAGCGCTGGGTCGACTGGTCCTGCTGGCTCAACGACTCGCGGTACAGGTAGTCGGCCACGTACCGGTCGTTGCCCGACACCGTCCAGTCGTCCTGCTGGGCGTCGCGGGCGATCATCGCCGCCAGCTGAACGCCGGCCGGCCAGCCTTCGGTCCGTTCGATGACGAGCGCGGCCTGGGTCTCGGTCAGCGGGACCTCGGACCTGGAGAAGATCTGCTCGGCGCCGCCGGGTTCCAGGGCGAGGTCGGCGGCCAGCAGCTCCAGCGCGTCCCCCGAGGCCCGCATGCGGGACAGATGCGGCTGCTCTGCGCGGCTCGCGGTCACCAGCTGCGAGCCGGCGGGCATGCCGGAGATCACCACGCTCAGGACGTCGTGACACGCGGGGGCCTGCAGATCGTGCAGATCGTCGAGCATCAGGACGAACGGGGCCGGACTCCTCCGGAACGCGGACGCGATGACCGGCGCGGCACGGCCCAGAGCAGAGACACCCACACCGCGGACATCGGCGACAAGCCCGGCCCAGGCCGGGAACATCCTGACGTACGCCGAGGCCAGGACCGCGAGCAATATGCCCGGATCGTCGTCGAGAGGGTCGAGCGAGACCCACCCGACGACACGGTCCTCCGCCGCGGCCCACTCGCAGAGCAGTGTCGACTTTCCGTAGCCTGCCGGCGCCGTGATCCCAGCCGCTCTCACCGGACTGGCCCTGGCCACCTCGATGATCGGCGCCCGACTGACCATGCCGGGACGCATCTGCGGCGCCGAAAGCTTGACATCGAGGAGCACGTCATCAAGCCCGGCGGCCGGCCGCGCACGCGCGGAACGACTCTCCGTCACACGACCGAGCGTACGAACAGCGAGGACCGCGGCGCCTCATCCGCTCCGGGTGACACGTCGCACGACTCCAGCCGCCGGGGCCTGCAGATTTTTTTCACATGATGAAGGTGATTCGCACTCCGGGAACCAGCACTGGAATGAACCCGTTCCAGCCGGCGCATCCGGTGCGGCTCAGCGCGACCCGGGAGGGGTGACCAGATCCCATGAAGCCCGCCTCCACCACTGTCCCGAGCGGGCTTCGGCCCCGATCGTTCGCCTGGACTCTGCTGCTGGGTGTCGCCGCGCTGACCATTGCGTTGGCCGGGGTGAGATCCATCGCCGACATCGTCGGGCCGGTCTTCACGGCGCTGGTCATCACGATCACGTTGCACCCGATCCGCCTGTGGCTGGAACGGAGACGGCTTCCCGGGTGGGCGACCTCATTGATCATGCTGGTCGCGGCAGTCCTGTTGCTCTCCCTCTTCGCGATGGCCCTGATGGTGTCGATCGCCCAGTTGGCCGCCCTGGTGCCCCAGTACGCCGACCAGATCGCGGACGGTGTCGCGAACGTGGGGAACACCTTGCGGGACGCGGGAGTCAAGCAGGAGCAGATCGATGCGGTGGTGAAGGCGTTCGACCCGGGCCAGCTCATCGACGTCGCCATGTCGGTGCTCTCCGGCACGCTCGGCCTGGTCACCGATCTGCTCTTCCTGATCACGGTGCTGCTCTTCATCGCCTTCGACACCAACTCCACGCGCCGCAGCCTGAAGACGTTGGGTGACCGCTTCCCCGACCCGGTCGCCGCGCTGGACAACTTCGCCCGTGGCACCCGCAGCTACATGGGTGTCTCGGCCAGCTTCGGGCTGGTCGTCGCCGTCATCGACGGGGTCGCCCTGTACCTCTTGGACGTCCCCGGAGCCTTCGTGTGGGCGGTGCTCGCATTCGTCACCAACTTCATCCCGAACGTCGGCTTCGTCATCGGCGTCATCCCGCCGGCCCTCATCGCCCTGCTCGACAGCGGGCTCGGCCTGATGATCACCGTCATCGTCGTCTACAGCGTCATCAACTTCGTGATCCAGTCCATCATCCAGCCGCGCGTGGTCGGCGACTCGGTCGGTCTCTCGCCCACGTTGACGTTCCTCTCGCTGGTGTTCTGGACCTGGGTCGTCGGACCGGTCGGCGCGCTGCTCGCCGTCCCGTTCACCCTGCTCACCAAAGCCCTCTTGGTCGAGGCCGATCCTGGCCGAAGGTGGGCTCTGCCACTGATCTCAGGGAAGCCGGACACAGAGCCGGAGCCGGCGGTCCCGGCCGAGCTTCAGCCTGAGGGAACGCCAGAATGAGACCGAGATGGACTCGAACGACGGGACTCCGTCTGCGGAGAGCCAGCCAGGCCCAGACGCCAAGCCGGCCGACGATCTGGCCAGGGCACGCGTCGATGCCTCCTTGGGACGTCTGCCCGCTGGGCTGCAGCGGCGGCTGCGACGGCTGCTCGACAGGCGGCCGGGACGGATCGTGCTGCAGGCAGCCGCGGGGCTCGGCCGAGTCGAGGTGTTCGACCGGTCGATGACCATCGCGGCCCAGTTCTTCACCTCCGTACTCCCGGTTCTCATCCTGATCGCCACCCTGGGCTCGAACAGCGACGGGTTCGCCGACGCGATCGACTTGCCGGAGCAGTCCCGGCAGATCCTCGAGGGCGCTGTCGACAGCGGCGGTGCAGCGTTCGGCATCGTCGGGGCCATCTTCGTGCTCGTCTCGGCCACCAGCCTGTCTCGGGCGCTGGCTCGTGCCTTCGCCGCGATCTGGGGACTGCCGCGACCGCAGACCAGGCTGAGCTCAGCCTGGCGGTGGTTGGCTGTCGTCCTCGTCTTCGCGCTCTCCCTGGTCCTCGTCCGCGCTGCGGGCGAGCCCCTCGACTCCATCCCCCCACGGGAGCTGTGGCCACGGGTGGTCTCGTTCTCCTGGGACGTCGCGGTCGC
This sequence comes from Nocardioides sp. NPDC023903, assembly GCF_040639295.1. Taxonomy (NCBI): domain Bacteria; kingdom Bacillati; phylum Actinomycetota; class Actinomycetes; order Propionibacteriales; family Nocardioidaceae; genus Nocardioides; species Nocardioides sp. NPDC023903. Next base: position 108,287 of record NZ_JBEZZS010000005.1, read on the forward strand.
AGCGTTCGTCCCCTGGGCGCTGCTCGCCGGCGCCGTTCGCGCTCGGATGCTGGTTCCGGGTGCACTGCTGTTCGCTCTCCTGATGATCACCGTCCGCCCCGCCACCCAGGCATGGCTCCCCGGGGCGCTCGAGGCAAGCGCCGACCGGTACGGATCCATCGGTGTCGCCTTCACCTATCTGACCTGGCTCTACGTCGCCGCCTTCTGCTTTCTCGCGACCGCGCTCGTGGGCCAGGTGTTGGCGACCGCTCCTGGGATGCTCGGTCGACGCATCCGGGGCGAGCACCGCCGTATGCCCGGGAGAGCCGACGGCTGACGACACGTCGTCGAGGGCACCCGCCAGTTCACACAGACAGTGCGATGAGACCCGGCGGCCACGCCCGTACGTTCGTCACGAATGACCGCCTGACCAAGCCGTCGCGTCGACCCGGAGGTCCGCCGCATGGATTCCCTGGCACTCACCGCCGTTCTCGCGGCCATCGTCACCTGGTGTGTTCTCGCCGGCCGGCTTCAGCCCGCCGGGCTCACCGCCCCCATCGTGTTCGTGGCGTGCGGCTGGGTATTTGCCGACGTGTTCGGCTTGTTCGACCTCGAGGTCGAACCCGAGCTGGTCAAGCTCATCGCCGAAGTCACCCTCGTCTGGATCCTCTTCGCGGACGCGTCTCGGGTCCGGCTCGGCCAGTTCCGACGTGATCTGGGCACCTATGTGCGACTGCTCGGCGTCGGCTTGCCGCTGACGATCGCGCTGGGCGCGGGTGCCGCGATGATAGTGATCGGCTTCGACCCGTGGGCGGCCCTCCTGGTCGGCGCGGCACTGGCGCCCACCGACGCCGCGCTCGGGGCACCCGTCATGTCGAACCCGCACGTGCCGGCGAGGGTGCGACGCGCACTGAACGTCGAGAGCGGGCTGAACGACGGGATCGCGACGCCGATCGTTCTGGTGGCCATTGCCGGTGTCGCGACGGCGGAGGGAGTCCTCGGCGTCGAGAGCCCGGGCGGAGCGGTTCTCTCGCTGCTGGTCGGGCTGGTCGCGGGCATCGTCATCGGCGGCGTGGGCGGCACCGTCAGCAGGCTCGCCAGCAGACGCGGCTGGCTTTCCGAGGAGCTCGCCGGCCCGGCCGTACTGGCTCTCGCCCTCCTCGCGTACACCGCGTCTCTCTTGGTGGATGGGAACGGGTTCGTCGCTGCCTTCGTGGCCGGCTTGGTCTTCGGGAACACCGCCGGGAGCAGCGGCGAGAAGGAGGTGTACTTCGTCGACCAGTCCAGCGACGTCGCCTCGATGATCAGCTGGCTCGTCTTCGGTGCGCTGGCCGTGCCGGTCATCCAGGACCAGTGGAGCTGGACCGTGCTGCTCTACGCGGTCCTCAGCCTGACCGTCGTCCGCATGCTGCCGGTCGCGATAGCGCTGCTCGGCGCCGGGTTCGACCGCTTCAGCGTCGTCTTCATCGGCTGGTTCGGTCCTCGCGGCCTGGCCTCGGTCATCTTCGCCCTGATCGTGCTCGAAGACCTGCACGCTGTCGGCACCGACGTCGTCGCGGTCATCTCCCTCACGGTCCTGCTCAGTGTCCTGGCCCACGGCCTCGCCGCGGTCCCCGCAGCGAACCGGTTCGCCTCGGCGGGCCGCCCGACGGATACCTCGCCCGAACCGGACCAGACATCCGGGCGCGCCGCGGGGTGATGGTCCTGCCCGCCGAGCTCGCCCGATGGGCTCAGCCACTCCGAGCCACGATCCGGCCCTCGTCGACCGCACGACGGAGCGCTGCGTAGTCCCGCTCATTCTGGTCGGCGTAGGCCTCGGCGAACGTCGAGATGGCCCGATCGAACCGATCACCGGCGCCGAGGTAGCTCGCGATGGCGACCGGGTCACCGGAGCGTGCGTGGGCCCTTGCCAGCGTCCACCCACACATCCGGGCGTACCCGGTCATGGCAGCGGGATTCATCGCCTCCACGATCGCCGAACCCTTGCCGTCCCACAGCTGCCGGACGAAGAAGTCTCGCTCGACGCCGTCGAACCCGCTCGCCGTCACCCAGCCGAGCATCACGTCGCTCGCGGACTGCATCAGTCGCTGCCCCTCGACGACCCGCTGACCGTGGCTGGTGTACGCGCTCTTGCCGAGGAAGGGCTCCAAGACGGATGCCTGGGCCTCCTTGGCCTGGAGGAACAGCGGATCATGGTCGTCGTTGCCGACCAGCAGCACGATCCAGGAGCGGGTGCCTACGCTGCCCACCCCGACCACCTTGCGTGCGGCGTCGGTGAAGCGGAACCCCTCGAGCAGGTGCCGGTGGTCCCCCTGCAGGGTCCGGCGGTAGATGTGCAGGATGGCATGGAGCATGTCCTCGACCTCATGAAACTCCTTGTCGGGCATCAGCTCCTGGATCCTGGCGATCATCGGAGGATCGTTGATCAGGCGCGGACGTCCGTCCACGATCTCCACGAGCTTGGAGAAGGCCTTCAAGCTGTTCGTCGACCGGGCCTTGGCCATGTTCTTGCGGAAGCGCTTGACCTGCTTGGCCGTGAACTGCGAGCTCAGCAGGGCGTCCAGCTCGTCCACGTCCAAGCGGGCGTACCACACGTCGAGCTTGCGCATCTGCGCCAGTTCCTGCATCGCCTCTCGGTAGGACGATGCGGCGGCCAGGTTGACGGCCCTTCGCTCCGCATCGTCGAACTCTCGATCACGCCCTGCCACCGCGAAGCTCGCCACCATTCGCTTGACGTCCCACTCGAAGGGGCCGGGCAAGGTCTCGTCGAAGTCGTTGAGGTCGAAGACCAGGCGCCGGTCCGGTGCTGCGAACGACCCGAAGTTCGACAGGTGCGCGTCGCCGCACAGCTGGACCGTCAGGTCCGTGCGCGGCGCACTCGCCAGATCTGCCGCCATCAGGTAGGCGGAACCACGGTAGAACGTGAACGGGTCCACCAGCATCCGGCCGTAGCGGAGCGGTACGAGCTCTTGCATCCGACTGCTTCCCTGCTCCTCGAGGAGGCCGACAGGGTCGGCCCGGTCGGGCGCCGGATGCCACTCGCCGTGGACCGACCGTGGGACCTCCGATCGCGCCCCACGGCCCACCGAAGCCCGCTCCGCCAGGGTGCGGTGGTGGGGTCTAGGGGCCTGGGTCTCGATCGAGCTCATCAGTCCATGTGACCTCACGCGCCCGTCATCGGCATCACGCAGCCTGTGTGACGCACCGGAGGCCGGTCGGCACCTATGTCTCTGTTCTCAGGCCCGCCGCCAGACGTGGACGGCCAGGCCGATGGCGGCGGCGGCCATCGGGAGGCTGGTGATCAGGCCAGCAATGCCGTCTCCTGGCACGACGAAGGTGATGAGAGTGAACAGGGTCGCGACGGGGATCCATCGGGGAACTGTTCCTGACCGGAGGAGGCCGACGGCCTGGAGCACTGTGCCGACCATGACGATCAGACCGCCGATCGCCAACGGGCCGAACAGGTGCAGCTGGTCTTCGGCGATTGCTTGGACCACGGCGACGCCGTCGGCGTGGGGAACATCGGGGCTCGTGGGGAAGTAGTACGCGCCGGCCAAGAATCCGGCGCCGACGGCTTGGACGGCGATGCCCACCCACATCAAGCCTGCACCCCATGTCGCCCACGTCGAGCCACGGTGCCTGACGAGGACCAGGGTGGCAACGGCTTGAGCTGTCACGGTGAGCGAGGCGACGGCTCCGAGACCGAGCAGCAACCCCCACCACAGCTGACGGATCGGCTCGATGTCGCCGTAGGCGTAGGTCTCGTTGCCAGTGGATGTCTCCGGCCAGAGCAGGCCGCCGGGGACGGTGAGGATTGCGGTGACGGTCAGCACGACCGAAACGACGCGAATCCGAGTGCGTGTCGCGTTGGCGGTGGCGCGGGAGGCCGTGAATGTGTTCATGCTGCACTCCTTGGGGCCCGAGCTCGAGATAGGAAGGTGTCGATCGCCCGGTGGACGTCGGAGCGTGAATAGTCGACGGTCCACCAGCTGGCGAGGGGCACACCGTCGGGGCGGACGAGGACGGCGCCGGTGGGGCTGATGCCGATAGCGCAGGCAGCCGCTCGGGGCAGTCGCGTCGTCATGATGGGCGGCGATCCCGCTTGCGTCGGATTGTCGGGCGACGCCTCGGCGTCAGGCCCGACGATCAGGGTGAGACCGGGTCCGACCAGGTCGATGGTCGATCGGCCCGCGTCACGATCGGGCGATGGGACGTCCACCCACGTGTGCCCGACGCGGCCGCCGAGATCGACCTGAAGTTCGCTGAGCGCATCGCGTCGGGTGCCCTCTGGGTCAGCTGAACGGGTGACGTTGTGCGCGGCGGCTGGCCTGCGTTCGTCCTCGTACGTCGACAGGAACTCAGGCGGCGCCCACCCGAGCAGCACCCACGCCAGCTTCCAGCCCAGGTCGCGTCCGCTGGCGATGGCCGTGTTGAGGCCGGTTCCACCGCGCGGGGTGACACGGTGTGCTGCGTCGCCGGCCAGGTAGACCCGACCGCTGTTGAAGGTGTCGGCGAGCTGCGCCGCCGAGGTGAACCAGCCGAAACGGTCGATCCGGATCGGGAGGCCGGGCACTCCGGAGGCACGCTCGAGCCGATGCCGCAGCAGCTCGCGAGCCGAGGATGTGTCGTCGACCAGATCGCGGGCGAGGTCGCAGCCGAAGAGCCAACGGTCGTCGGGTCCGGCTGGCGCGAGGATTCCCGCACCCTCCGAGTCGGTGATCGCGTACACCCCGTGCCGGTGATCTCCCATCAGCTCCCAAAGCGGAGCATGGACCTCGGCCATGACACCCTCGATGAGGCCGTCGAGACCTGTGTGCTGGATGCCGAGCGACGTACGGATTCGGCTCTTGGCGCCATCCGCGGCGATGACGTACTCGGCAGCCATCTCGAAGCTCTGGCCGGAGCTGACCTCTCTCAGGGTCAGAACCGCTTGCTCAGGGGTGTGTCGGACATCGACGGCCTCGACGCCGCGCACGACGCGCGCGGTGGGCATTGCGGCCAGGTGCTCGAGAAGGACCGACTCCAGATGGTCCTGCGGTACGCAGGCCGGCGACATCGGGCTCACCATCGCGCTCTGCTGGGGTGAGGGATACCCGATGTCGATGCGGAATCCCTCGGTGACCCTCGCCGCTGTCGGTATCTCCAGCATCGACATCTCGACGTCGACGCCACCGGCCAGAACGCGGTCAGCCAGACCCCAGGAGCGAAGCATCTCCATGGTGCGAACGCCCAGGACGGTAGCCCGGGGGAGATCCGAGCCCACCGCGCGCCGTTCGACGAGGACGACCTCGATGCCGTACCGGGCCAGCGAGACGGCGGCCGTGAGTCCCGCCGGGCCGGCGCCGACGACCACAACCGGACGAACCTGACCGACGGTGAGTGATGCCATCATCAGGACCCACTTTCATCGGACGGTTTGTCTTTCAGAATACACTGTGTATCACAGAAGACACGGTGTCAACTGAAATGTGAAAGAATGCCGGCATGCCGACCCGTGAGTACAAGCAGCGACTGCGCGCCGAGTCCGCCGCCGAAACCCGTCAGAGAATCCTGGTAGCAGTCGCCGACCGCATGCGAACGGCACCGACCGAGCCGGTCAGCATCGACCAGGTGGCACGTCTCGCGAAGGTGTCGCGATCCACGATCTATGTCGTCTTCGGCTCCCGTGCCGGCTTGTTCGAGGCCTTCGCCGAGGACCTGTGGGAGCGCACCGGCCTAGCCGACCTGTCGCAGGCGACGAAGAGCGCCGACGCGCTCGAACACCTCCGCGGAGCCATGAGGGCCGCGTGCCGGATGTTCGCCGGCGACCTCGACGTCTACCGCGTGCTCTTCACCATGGCGCGGCTGGACCCGGACGCCGTCGGCCAAGTCATCGAGAGGACGGAGTCCGACCGCAAGCACGGAATGAAGCACCTGGCCATGCGGCTGGCCGAGGACGGTCACCTCCGAGATGACGTCACGGTCGAGCAGGCACTCGACCTGCTGTGGGTGCTAGGCAGCTTCGACGCCTTCTACCTCGCGCACGTCGGACGAAACCTCTCCGTCGACGACGCGGCAGACCTGTTGTCGCTGACCGCAGAACGCACCCTCTGTGGCTGACCTGCCGGGTCTCGGCAGGTCAGACGCGCCAGATCAGTAGTACCAGGGGTAGGGCGACCAGTCGGGCTCGCGCTTCTCCAGGAACTGATCGCGGCCCTCCTGGGCCTCGTCGGTCATGTACGCCAGGCGGGTGGTCTCACCGGCGAACATCTGCTGGCCGACGAGTCCGTCGTCGAGCAGGTTGAAGGCGTACTTCAGCATCCGCTGGGCCGTGGGCGACTTGCCGTTGATCTTGCGGCCCCAGTCGAGCGCGACGTCCTCGAGCTCCGCGTGCGGGACGGCGCGGTTGACGGTGCCCATGCGTACGCCGTCCTCGGCCGAGTACTCCTCGGCGAGGAAGAAGATCTCGCGGGCGAACTTCTGGCCGACCTGGCGGGCGAGGTAGGCGGAGCCGTAGCCGCCGTCGAAGGAGCCGACGTCGGCGTCGGTCTGCTTGAAACGCCCGTGCTCGGCGCTGGCGAGCGTCAGGTCGCACACCACGTGGAGGGAGTGGCCACCGCCGGCGGTCCAGCCGGGGACGACGCAGATGACGACCTTGGGCATGAAGCGGATCAGTCGCTGGCACTCGAGGATGTGCAGCCGGGCGAGCTTGGCCTTGTCGATCGGGGTGGGCTCCTCCGCGCCGGTCCGGCCGGCGGCGTACGCCTCGGTCTCCTCGTACTGGTAGCCGGCCTTGCCGCGGATGCGCTGGTCGCCGCCGGTGCAGAAGGAGTGCTTGCCGTTCTTGACCGAGGGGCCGTTGCCGGTGAGCAGGACGCAGCCGACGTCGGCCGAGATCCGGGCGTGCTCCAGCACCCGGAGGAGCTCGTCGACGGTGTGCGGGCGGAAGGCGTTGAGTACGTCGGGGCGGTCGAAGGCGATGCGTACGGTGCCGTGCTCCTTGGCCCGGTGATAGGTCAGGTCGGTCAGATCCTCGAAGCCCTTCACCTCGTCCCAGCGGCTCGGGTCGAACGTGTCGGAGACTCCTTCGATGGCGCTCATGGCCCTGAGGTTATCCGGCGGGCCGATCACGGGCTTGACCTTGCCCCCAGGGGCAAGGTCTACGGTCGTATGCGTGCAGATCAAGGAGCTCGCGGATCAGGCCGGTGTGACGGTGAAGCCCGTGCGCTATTACGAGTCACGCGGACTGCTCGCTCCGCGGCGGGCCGGTAACGGATATCGCGACTATGCCGACGTGGATGTGCAGGTGGTGCGGGAGATCCGTGCGCTGCTCTCGCTCGGTCTCACCGCCGAAGAGACGCTGCCGTTCGTCGACTGCCTGCGGGCCGGCAACGACCGTGCCGACGTGTGCCCCGCCTCGCTCGACGCCTATCGGCAGCGCATCGCCGAGATCGACCGGCGGGTCACCGAGCTGACCGCCCTGCGCGGCGAGCTCGCGGGGTTGCTGCGCGAAGCCGAGTCCTATCGACCGAAACCAGAAGGAGAGAAGCGATGAGTCATACCGCCATGATCGAGGACATCACCGATGCCCGGTTCGTAGAGGACGTACTCATGTCCGAGACGCCGGTGCTCGTGGAGATCTGGGCAGAATGGTGCCCACCGTGCCGTCAGCTCGCACCGATCCTCGAGAAGATCGCCACGGAACGGGCCGGGAGCCTGCGCGTCGTGAAGCTCAACCAGGACGAGAACCCGGCCACCTCCGCCGACTACCGGGTCATGGCGGTGCCGACGATGCTCCTCTTCCGGGGTGGGAAGCCCGTGCTCCAGCTGGTCGGCGCGCGGCCCAAGTCGCACCTCGACCGCGAGATCGACAAGGCGCTGGCCTGATCGGGCCTCTTGGAATAGGCACCGCCCGATGGTGTTGTAGTGGGCATGACCGAACTGCAAGGTGAATATGTCCCGAGCACGGCCGACTGGGTGCGCGAGCAGGTGGCCGCGTTCGAAGCCTCCGACGGCGCCGAGGCCAACGTCCTCGAGCGTGACGGCAAGCCGATCATCCTGATCACCAACCGCGGCGCGAAGACCGGCGCGATCCGCAAGACTCCGCTGATGCGCGTCGAGCGCGACGGCCGCTACCTCGCGGTCGCCTCGATGGGCGGCAGCGACAAGAACCCCGCCTGGGTGGCCAACTTCCGCAAGTACCCCGACATGGTGCTCCAGGACGGCGGCACCAAGAAGGCGTACGTCGCTCGCGAGCTCTCCGGGGCCGAGCGCGAGGAGTGGTGGGCCTACGCAGTGAAGACCTGGCCGACGTACGGCGAATACCAGCCCAACACGTCCCGGATCTTCCCGCTCTTCCTGCTGGAGCCGGCGGGCGAATAGCTCGCCAATTGACGGGTGTGTAACCGGGACAGTGCCACGACTGTCGGTTCGCGACGCTAGGGTCTATGGCCATGCCGTTCCTGCTACGCGTCGAGCTGCCCGACATCCCGGGTTCCCTCGGTCGCCTCGCCTCCGCCATCGGTGAAGCCGGTGGCGACATCGAGGCGATCGAGATCGTCGAGAAGAACAAAGTCGACGGAAGAGCTGTCGACGATGTGCTCCTCGAGACCCAACCGGGAACGATGCCGGACTCCATCGTGTCGGCGTGCAACGAGCTCGACGGCGTGCACGTCGTCTGGATCTCCCGCTACGCCGCCGGCGGCAACCTGTTCCTCGACCTCGAGGCCGTCGAGGACCTCACCGAGAACGCCCTCGAGGCGCTCGACCGGCTCGTGGACGTGCTGCCGCTGACCTTCCGTGCCGACTGGGCGATCCGCGTCCACCGCGTCAAGGGCATCAGCCGAGCCACCGACGGCTCGCCCGAGAACGTCCCCTTCATCGAGCTCGACCGCCCCGAACGGATCGAGGTCGAGGGTGAGGACGAGAACATGTTCGCCGGCGCCCGCATCGACGGCAACGAGATCGTCATCATCGGCCGCCGCGGCGGCCCCGACTTCCTCGACTCCGAGCTGGCCCGCCTCGGCCACCTCGCCTCCCTCGCCACCTCCATCGCGCGGTCCTGACAGACCGATGGTCGCCGACGCAGATCCGAAGGAGACGCTGAAGCAGCGCCTCGACTCCGTCCGCAACGCCTTGATCGGCAAGGTCGAGGACGTCCCGGAGCGGGACGCCCGGATGCCGCGCACGCCGACCGGCACCAACCTCATCGGCATCATCAAGCACTGCCTCAACGTCGAGGCGATCTACCTCGGCGACACGTTCGAGCGGCCGTTCCCGCAGGCCGACGAGCTGATCTCGCTGGACCGCTACGAGACCGATCCGCAGGTCGACTGGTACGCGACCGAGGACGAGACCGTCGCCGGCATCATCGATCTCTACCGCCGGGTGATCGCGCACGCAAACGCGACCATCGACGCGCTCGACCTGGACGCGGTCGGCCACGTCAAGCACTGGGGCGGCACGCCCGTCACGCTGCACGAGATCGCTACGTACACCTACGGCGACATCGCGCAGCACGCCGGCCAGGCCGACATCCTCCGCGAGGGCATCGACGGCGCCGTCGGCTGGCTCTCGCGTGACGACAACGTCCCGCAGAGCGTCGACTTCCCGGCGTACGTGGCGAAGCTGACGGAGCTCGCGGAGCGCTTCTGAGGCTGCGGCTCAGTGGTGGCCGAGCCGCTGGCGGAGGCCGGAGGCGCGCTGGGCTCGGCGGGTGATCGCGGCGGTGACGGCGTCGGGCGTGCCGACGATGCGTACGCGCTCCTGCGCCCGGGTCACCGCGGTGTAGAAGAGCTCGCGGGTGAGCAGGGGCGAGTCGTCGGGTGGGAGCAGGACGGTGACGGACCTGGCCTGGCTGCCCTGAGACTTGTGGACGGTCATCGCGTGCAGGGTCTCGATGTCGCCGAGCCGTGAGGGCGCGTACGTCGCGCCGCCCGCGATCGCGACGCGGAGGTCGCCGCCGGCGTCGGTGTAGGTGACGCCGGTGTCGCCGTTGAAGAGACCGAGGCCGTAGTCGTTGGCGGTGACGAGGACCGGCCGGCCCGGATACCACTCGTGGCCCCAGCCGATGCCGAGCGGCTCACCGGTGGTCTCGGCGAGGCCGCGCTCGATCTGCCGGTTCCAGTGGGCGACTCCCCAGGGGCCGTCCCGGTGGGCGCAGAGGAGGCGCGACTCGTCGAGCATCCGTACGCAGCGCTGCGCGTCGCCCGCGAGGGCGGCCTCATGAAGGGCGGCGGCGTGAACGACCAGGCCGCGCTCGACCTCGGCCACCCGGGCCTCGTCGGCAGGGTCGACGAGCTCGACGGCGGGGTCACCGGACTTCAGCACGTCAAGCGTCGCGTCGGCGTCGCCGACCCGCAGCGCCTCGGCGAGGGCGCCGATCGCGCCACCGAAGCGATGGGTGATGCGGAGCGCGGCGACGGCGTCGGGCGAGCGCACGGCGAGTCCGGCGACGAGGTCGGAGAGGACCGCCCCGGCCTCGACGCTCGCGAGCTGGTCGGGGTCGCCGACGAGGATCAGCCGCGCCTCGGGGCGTACGGCCTCGAGGAGCCGGGCCATCATCGTCAGCGAGACCATGCTCGTCTCGTCGACGACGATCACGTCGTGCGGAAGCCGGTTGGTGCGGTGGTGCTTGAACCGCGTCGACGAGCCGGGTCGCCAACCGAGCAGCCGGTGGAGCGTCGAGGCGGTCAGACCGTGGAGCCGGGAGCGGTCGTCGGCGGTGAACTGCGGCGCTCGCTGGGCACCCTCGACCGCCTCCTGCAGCCGCGCGGCCGCCTTGCCCGTCGGGGCGGTCAACGCGACCCGCAACGGGGTCGAGGACTGCTCGGTGAGCAGCGCCAGCAGGCCGGCCACGGTGGTCGTCTTGCCGGTGCCGGGGCCGCCGGTGAGCACCGTCGTCGACTGCCGGGCGGCGGCGAGTGCGGCGGCACGCTGCTCGGCGTAGCCCTCGCCCGGGAAGAGCCGGGCCGCGGTCGCCTCCAGCAGAACCTCATCGGCCACAGGTCGCGGCGAGGCCAGCCGGGTGAGCAGGTCGTCGCGTACCTGTCCCTCTTCGCGGTGATATCGGTCCAGGTAGAGCAGGCCGTCCTCGACCTGCACCAGGGACTGCGCCGCCAGCGGGCTGTCTGCGACAGCCTCGAGCCAACCGGCTGCAGCCGGCCACGGCAGCGTCTCCTCGGTCTCCCGCAGCGCGGCCAGGTCAACGCACACCGACCCGTGCCGGACCGCGCGGACCGCCAGCGCCACCGCCAGTCGCACCTCGTCGCGCTCTTCTCCGGCGAGCGCGGCAGCTCGGGTCGCGACATGTACGTCGGCCGCGGTCAGCACGCCCTCGCGGTTGAACGACGCGAGCAGCCCGGTAGCTGACCGGGCCAGGCGTGCGTCGAAGGGGTCCTCGGACTCCCAGCGCTCGATCATGAGGCCACTCCATCCGGAAGAGTTCCGTCCAGCAGGTCGGACAGCGCGACCGCCAGGGACGCGGGCGGCTGCCAGGTGAAGACGCCGGTCGGGATGCCGTCGACGACGGGCGTGTCCGGGCCGAGCATCCCGCGCACGTAGAGGTAGAGCACGCCACCGAGATGCGTCTCGGGGTCGTACTCGGGCAGGCGCCAGCGCAGGAAGCGGTGCACCACCGCGGAGTAGAGCAGCGCCTGCAGCGGGTAGTGGGAGTGGAGCATCGCCTCGGCGAGCTTCGGCTGGGTGTAGTCCATCGCCTCGACCCCCAGGAAGTTGGTCTTGTAGTCGACCACCACGAACCGTCCGCTCGGCAGCCTCAGCACCACGTCGACCGAGCCGGTCAGGTAGCCCCGCAGCGACTGGTCGCCGAGCGGCGGAGCCTCGAGCCGGTCCGCGTACGTCACCATCGGGTCGTCCGCCGGAAGGTGCGCACGCAGGAGCGGCGCGAGGTCGCGCAGGCGTACGTCGGGATCCTCCGCCCCGCGGGTGTCACCACCCCCGAGCGGGATCTCGAAGTCGAGCTCGCGCAGCCGGTCGCGCAGCGGGATCTCGACCAGCGTCAGCCCGTCGGCCAGCGGACCGAGCGAGGTCAGGTTGAGCGGCAGGATCCCGGTCGCGAGATCCTCGGCCGAAGCCGGAACCGGCCACCAGCGCAGCTGCTCACGGGTCCTGGTCAGCACCTCTTCGCCCAGGTCAGGGGCGTCCGGGTCGGTGTGCTCCAGGACCGCGTGGACCAGCGATCCGAAGCCGGCACCCTTGGGCAGCTCGGCCATCGGCGAGAGCTGCTCCTCCTCGGCGGGGGTCTCGATGAGATCGACGTCCTCGGCGATCGGCTCGTCGTCCTTGCCCTCGACCTCCGGTTCCGAGGTCGCCGCGACGCCCTCGTCGACGCGGATGAGCCCCGAGTAGGACGTACGCCGCCACTCGGCGTCGACTTCCCGGGTGAACGGCCGCGCGGCGAGCTTGCCGGGCGACGCTTCTCGGACCGGCGGCGCTGTTGTCACCGGCACCGCTTCTTCGGCCACCGGACCGCCGTGGCGCGCAACGTTGCTCAGCAGGCTTGCCGCGTCCTCATCGCTCGGCACTGCGACGTTGTCAGGAACCGCTGCTTGGCCAGGACCTCGCCCGAACAGCAGCCGATGCAGTCCGCCGGTGGCCGTGTTGGCCGTCGGCGCCCACCACGCGACGACCTGGGACTGCGCCCGGGTCAGCGCGACGTACAGATCTCGAAGCTCCTCCCCCAGCTCCTCGGCCTGGTGACGCGCCAGATGCACGGCCCATTGCGCACCGGTCCGGGCGACGTCGATCGTCCGCTGTCCCGAAGCGTCGTGGAACCGGGCCACCTCGGGGTCTCGCACGAAGAAGTCGTAGGCGAAGGGCAGGTAGACGATCGGGTACTCCAGGCCCTTCGACCCGTGCACCGTCACGATCTGCACCGCCGCGGCGTCCGAGTCGAGCCGCCGCGGCCGCTCGGCGGCAGCCGAACGCCGCCGCTCGTCGCGGAACCAGGCCAGCAGCGCCGGCAGCCCGAGCGAGTCGCGCACGGAGATGTCGTGGAGCAGCTGCCCCAGATGACGTACGTCGGTGAGCAGCCGATCCCCGTCGGTGCGCCGCAGCACGCGCGCGGTGAGCCCGCGCTCCTCCGCCGCCTCGATCAGGGCGGCGACACCTCGGCCACGCAGCAGCAGCGCCCAGCCGCGCAGCGTGTCGGCGATGCGCGAGGTCAGCGCCTCGCCACCCGCGTCGAGCTCGGTCGCGGTGTAGCCGAAGAACACGCTCAGCCCGGCTGCCCGCACCAGCGGCGTCCGGTGAGGCGAGTCGAGCGCCTGCAGCAGCGCGAGCCAGTCCTCGCCGGCGGGAGTCAGGAAGACGTCGCCACCGCCGGCCATCACCGCCGGGATGCCGTGCTCCTGCAGGGTTCGCTGCACCAGGAGTCCGTGGGTGCGCACCGCGACGATGACCGCGATGTCGCCGGCCTGGACCGGGCGGTCGCACCAGGTGGCACCCGAGCCGAGCAGCTCGGCGATGTCCCCAGCGAGGTCCCGGGCGATGTGGGTGCGCGCGTCACCGGCGGTGATCATCTTGCCGCGGGTGAGCTTGAAGCCCCGGCGTCCGACCCGACGGATCCGGAACGGCGACGGGTTCGGCGCCCCGACCAGCCGGGAGCCGGCGTGATGAGCCCCGACGTCGTGAACGACGATCTCCGGAGACCCCAGCGCCGCACCCCGCATCACGACCTGGAGCCGCTCGACCAGCGGGGCGTCGCTGCGCCAGTTGGTGCCGAGCGTGGCCTGTGTCTGAGCGGTTCTGGCGGCTTCCAGATAGGTGAAGACGTCACCGCCGCGGAAGGCGTAGATCGCCTGCTTCGGGTCACCGATGAGCACGAGGGTGGCGTGGCCCTCGAAGGCCCGGGAGAGCACTTGCCACTGCACCGGGTCGGTGTCCTGGAACTCGTCGACCAGGACGATCCGCCATCGCTGTCGCATCCGCGCCCGTGCCGGCGCCGAGGTGTCCTCGAGCGCGATCGCGAGCCGGGAGAGCAGGTCGTCGTAGGACAGGACGCCGCGCATCTGCTTGCGCCGGTCGACCTCGTCCCGAACCGCCTCGGCGAACCGCACCCGCGCACCTGCGACCGGGTCCTCCGCCGGCGCCGGGGCCAGCACCGACTGCGGGTCCTCGACCGCCGTGCGCGCCAGCCCCAGCGCGTCGTCGCGGTCGAACGGCGGGCGCTCCCGGGCCTCGCCGAACCACTTCAGATAGAGGTCGTCGACGACCTCCACGACCAGTTCGTCGAGCGACTCGACCAGCTCAGCACCGGCGTCGGTGTCGCCGGCCACCCCCAGCGAGCGCAGCACGAGCTGGCAGAACTGGTGGGTCGTCGCGATCGTCGCCCCGTCGAACGAGGCGAGCGCGTCGCGCACGCGCTGGTGGCGTACCCGGATCTCTTCCTCGGACACGTCCAGCAGGAGCTCGAGATGGGGGTCGAGCGGGTTCGGACGCCCACCGCGGACAGCCTCTGCGAGTGCCCGCTCGGCGTCGAGCAGGCTTTTCCGCACCCGGTCGCGCAGCTCCTGGGAGGCGGCGCGACCGAAGGTGATCGCCAGGATCTCGTCGAGCGTCGCCTCGCCCTCTACGACGTAGCGGGTGACCAGGGCGCCGATGGTGAAGGTCTTCCCGGTGCCGGCCGAGGCCTCGATCAGCGTGGTTCCGGTGGGGAGGGGCCCGGTCAGGTTGAATCCGTCCATCACCAGCTCCCCTGCTCCGCCGTGAGCAACGGCGACCACACGCGCATCGCGAGCGCTCCGAAGCGGGTCGTCTCCCCGTCGAACTCCTCGCCGGCCTCCGGCGGGTCCCCCAGGCCAGGGATCCCGGACCCCTTGCCCCAAGCCCTCACCTGCTCCACATCGGACTCCTCGCCCTCGAACCGTCCGTCGTTCCACTCCCAGCCGGCCTTGTAGAGCGCGTCGTCGATGCCGGCCTGGGTCCGCCGCTGGCGTGCGTAGGTGAGCGAGGTCTTCAGCGGCAGCGGCAGCGGCGCGGAGAGCCCCCGGTCGCGCAGCCGCACCAGGTCACGCAGCACGTCGACCGCGGTGTGGTCGAGCGGCCCGAGCTGGGAGAGCCCGTACGGCGTACGCGACCGGGAGTTGCCCGGACGACCCAGCGTCCAGGCGCTCCAGGCCCGGTCCTCGTCGGAGGCGGCCAGCGCGACCAGCTGCACCCACGACTCGATCCGCTGCTTGGCGCCCAGGCGGGAGTACGTCACCGGAGCGAGCCGGTCGCCGTAGACCTGTGGGACGGTGCCGGTCAGCCGCCGCCCGTCGCCGAGATCGACCTCGACGTCGACGGCTCGCGCCTGTCCGGTGGAGATGCCCGCCTGCCGCACCCGCAGCGCCTCGGCGGCGATCGGCTTCGCCTTGGTGATCACGTCGGTGAGGATGCGCCAGCCGAGCCACTTCGGAGGAAGTACGCCGCGGCGCCACTCCTGCTGGGTCGCCTGCTCCTCCGACATCCCGGCGAGCAGATCGTGGAGCAGCCGGTCGCCCACCGACCACTGGCCCAGGCCATCGAGCTCGACCGGCAGACCGTCGGAGAGCGGGTCGTCATCACGCGGCAGCGCCAGGTCCAGCCGGTCGCGGAAGAACGCGCGCACCGGTGAACGGTAGAAGGCCAGCAGCTCCTCGAGCGTCAGGTCTCCGGCTCGGGTCGGCGCCAGCGGGTCGGGCAGGAACTCCGGCGGCTCGACGCGGTCGGACACCGCGGCGAGAGCGCCGGCCTCGGCGGCCTTGTCGAAGGAGAAGGGGTGCCCGTCGACCAGCGCCCCGGGAGTCAGGTTGCGCGGGTCGAACGGCTGCAGCGGATGCCTGGTCGTCACGACCTCCTTGACCGGCCTCCCGTCAGCGGAGACGGCGGTCGCGTCCAGCGTGTCCAGCAGCTCCCCCAGCGGAACCGCGGGCGGCCGCGGCTGGCCGGAATACTCGTTGGCGCCCGTGTAGGTCACCACCAGCGTCTCGGTCGCCGCCAGCAACGCGTCGAGGAACAGCTGACGGTCCTCGCTGCGCAAGTCGCGCTCACCGGTCTGCGGGTCGCGGGCCAGCAGATCGTCGCCGTCGGTGATCCCGACCCTCGGGAACACCCCGTCGTCCATGCCGAGCAGGCAGACCACGCGATGGGGCACCGACCGCATCGGCACCAGCGTCGACACGGTCAGCGTGCCGGTGCGGAAGTTGGCGCGCGTCGCCCGCCCGGCCAGCCGCGCCCCCAACAACGCCCGCACGTCGGGCAGTCGCAGCTCATCGACCTCATGCCCCGCGGCAGCGTCCCGCACCCGGGACAGCTCCCTGGTCACCTGGCCCGACTGCCACTCGTCGTTGGTCGAGACCGACGTCAGCGCGGCGACACCCTCCTCGATGACCTTCAGCCAGTGCTTCAGCGGATGCACCCCGGCCAGCTCGTCGGTCACGTTCTGGAGCCGATCGACGAGCTCGGCGAACCTCCCGGCCAGCTCGACCGACCCGCTCCCGACATCGTCGAGCGGCAGCGTCGTATCGAGCCAGGTCGCCGAGTCCTCGGACATCGCGACCCCGGTGAGGATCCGGTCCATCCCGAAGCGCCAGGTGTTGGCGACGTACGTCTCCAGCCCGAAGGGCTCGCGGTGCTCCGCGTCGAATCCCCACCTGATCCCGGCGTCCTTGGCCCAGTCCTCGAACTGCTCCAGGGCGTCGTCATTGAGCCCGAACCGGCGCCGCACCGGATCGAGATGAGCAAGATCGAGTACTTCGCTCACCCCCGCCCGTCCCCCGGCCAGGTCGAGCAGCCGGGTGGCCACGTCCAGCAGCGGGTTCGTACGCGTCAACGACCGGTCCGCCAGCTTCACCCGCAGCCGGTGAGCGGGGTGCCCGGTCTCGCCGGTCATCTCACCGAGCCCGAACCCGGCCTCGATCAGCGGCGCGAAGGTCTCGATGTCGGGGCACATCACCAGTACGTCCCGCGGCTCCAGCGTCGGGTCGTCCTCGAGCAGCCCCAGCAGCACCTCGCGCAGCACCTCCACCTGGCGCGCCTCGCCGTGGCAGGCGTGCACCTGGATCGAGCGGTCCCCGGGCTCGATCACCCTTCCGCCGCTCTCCCCAACTGTGTTGCCCCGGATGTCCTCCTGCAACCACGAGAGCAGCCCGCCGCCGGTTGAGTCGCGAGCGCCAGCGAGCGTGTCGAAACCAACACAGTCGCTCTCAGAAGCGAGCGCCGAGAGCCCCCGCTGCAGCTCCCGCGTATCCCGCCCCAGCGTCGCCAGCAACGGATGCCCGACCTCGTCGTGCGACCGATCCGCCGTACGCGCGACCGTCCCGTCCAGCCCGGCTAGTGCCTCCCAGAGAGCCTCGGAGGGATGCGGCAGCCACAGGTGCACCTCCCGGTGCTCCCCCAGCGCCGCGACGAGCTCGATGTCGGTCACCGAGAGCCGGGTGTGCCCGAACAACGAGACCCGCTCCGGCAGCTCGAACTCCCGGGGCTTCTCCTTCAGCCGCTCGACCGTCGCCAACTGCCGCTCCACCGGCGTCGGCCCACCGACCAGCCCGGCAACGGCCCGCCACAACGGCGGCTGCCACGCCAGATCCTCGGCGATCTTCGCTCCGAGCCCGTCCGTGTCCAGCCCCGCACTCCAGTCGGCGACCACCGCCGGCCGCTGGTCCGCGTACGCAGCGAACAACCGCGCCAGCCGCCGAGCCAGCGCCAGCCGCCGCCCGCGCCGACGTACGCCTTCCTCCGTCGCATCCCCGTGCCCCAGATGCATCGCGAGCGCCTTGGCCCAGGGCTCGTCCAGCGATGCGTCGATCGCCGCCAGCACCGGCCAGGTCAGCGACTCCGGCGCCCAGGGATCCTCATCCCCCGTGCCCGCGACCTCCGCGAACAGCGACCAGGGGGACCGGAAGTCGACCCCTGCACAGATCCCGTCCGCGCGCCCGTCAGCAGCCCCCAGCCGATGCGAGAGCCGCTGCGACAACCACCGCTCCACCCCTCGCGCCGGCACCACCACGACCTCCGTCGCGAACGGATCTGCCAGCGGCACCGACAACAGCTCGCCGAGCGAGTCGGCGAGCAGATCGGTCCGCGGCGCGCGGTGCAGATGTACGACCACAGACCGCAACCTATCGGGAGGTACCGACAGGGGACGTCAGGACTCCAACGAGCCAGCCAGGTCCTCGCATGCTGTGTTCCAGGCCGGCCTCGGGTCCGAGTTCAGTTGGCCGGCTCAGCCTACGAACTTGAAGCTCGGCATCACCTGGTTGATGTATTCATCGATCTGCTCGCGAGTCGCGAGCTTGCTGTTGAATCCCCACGCGACCGTGACCTCTGACCCGTCGATGACCGTCCCGTAGGTGTCAAGTGACTCGGCGCCCTCAAGCTCTCGAAAGTGGAAGAACGTCTGACCGGCGAACGTTACGTCGGCGAGACGCTTCGCCTTCGGAGCAACCCGGCTTTGAGACTCGGCGAGGTCCTCGGTGTCATCAGCGAGCGTGATATCGGAGTTGAAGATTCCGGATCCGTACGAATGGCCAGACGCGTCCTTCGGCGCACCCAAGGTGGCGCGCTCGCTGGTCGACGGCGCTGTCACGATCCAGTCGGCCGGAACCTCGAGCTGAGCACCATTCACCTCGACGGCCTGGGTTTCTCCGGGTTGCTCCGACGGTGCCGTGGATTCCGTCGGGGACGGCGAAGGCGTGGCGGACTCCGAAGTGCCCTCCGGGTCACCTCCGCAGCCCCCGAGGACGACGGCGGCCAAAGCGGCCGCAACGGTGGCGGTGAGTCGGGCAGCGCGGCCCGTCCGAGACGCAGTCATGTCCGAGAGCGTAGTGGCTCCGAGGGCTTCATGATTGACCGTGACCGCAGGCAGTGCGTGTGTTTACACTTTGCCTACCGCGCGAACACTCGGGGAGGCCGACATGGCGGGATCAAAATCAACCGGAGTCGATGAGGCCCTTGTCAACAAGATCAAGGAGGTCCTCGTCGATGCGAAGGTGGACGTGGACAAGGTCCACGTCGATAAGCCCGGAGGCGGCACGCTCGGCGGCAGTTCCACTGCGACGAATCTCGCGAAATTGATGAACCTAGCCACAGACCGGATCAACTCCACTTTGTCTGAGACATCCGATGCGTTGATCGACTTCGTCGACGGTCTAGACAACGCGGTGCGCGCGGTCAAGAACGCTGATGAGGAAGCCGAGGACGCCTTCCGCAATCAGTTGACCTCCGCGGTCGACACGATCAGCAAGCCATTCTTCGAGAACCTAATGAAGGATGACCGTCCAGACATGCCAGGCATCCAGTTGCCGTTTTTCCCGCTGTCTCCCGAAACTCTGCAAGAGATCGCGTCACGCTCTGAGTTCGGCCAGGACAAGGAGGACTGACCGGTGGCTGGAGTCAAGGGCACGATGATGGTCGTGCTGAAGGAATACATCGCAACCGCTGACCCTGACGACGTCAGGGTCAGACTGGACCAGTGGGAGAAGGCCCGCGACACACTGAGGTCGGCCGCTCGCGCATTGGACATGGCTGCGGGAAAGTTGCCCGAAGCGTTCGAAGAGACATCGTTAACGACTGGAGCCGCCACCCGCGCGTTCCAGACCTCCTCTGAGAAGCTCTCGGCGAAAGCCGACACACTTGACGCAGCGGTCATCGCACTCCGCGAGGCGCAGTCGACCACCAAGCGAGCGCAGGACGTCCACGCTCAACTCGAGGCATCTCTGCCCGTGACCCATGGCCCAGCGCCTGATCCCTCGGATCCTAGGTACGCACAATCCGGCACCGGCATCGACTCTGCCCAGGCTGTCCAGAACCAGAAGGCGCTCCAGTCAGATCGCGCCGCCTTCGCTGCCCGAGAGCAAGCGATCGCAGATGCCGAGGCGGCCGCCGCGAAGCAGATCAGGCAGATCGACGAAAGCAACTACTTGGCCGATCCCCCGGTCCGCGAGATCACCGATGAACCGAACACCGACTCCGGCAAAGCTCCAGCGGCACCTGCATCTCCGGGTTCCTACAGCGCCATCGCGGCATCCCGCGCCCAGATGGCGAAATACAACTCCGGCACCCTCTACCCCGACGGCTGGGGCCACGAGCTGATCGCTCAGGAGAAGGCGAACATCGAGGCGCACCAGGCTGAGAACAAGCCTGAGTGGAACGGCACGCAGTGGGTCAACGCCGACGGGACACCGGCGCCCTCGACGTCGTACGCGATGGTCGAGACGGCTGACGGGCTGGCACCGCTTGGCGGTGGCACGAGTGGCATGGCCGCGCTCGCGATCGGTGGCGGCGGGGCTCTGCTCGGTGCCGGTGTGGCCAAGGCGCTTGCCAACAAGTTCGCGTCGGGAGCGGCTGCCAAGGCGGCGACAGCCAGCGCCACGTCGAGGTCCGCATCCGCCAGGGCCGGCGCTGCCGGTGCCCGCGCGGGTGCCGGAGCCGGCGCGGGTGCACGCGGAGCCGGGGCTGGCGCACGTGGCGCCGGCGCTGGGGCAGGCGCCCGCGGAGCTGGTGGGCGTGGCGGCCGAGGCGGTCCGACCGGAGCGGGCAGCCGTGGCGGACGCGGCGGAGCCGGCGGTGCCGGTGGCCGGGGCGGCAAGAAGGACGGCAAGAGGAACGGTCAGGACCAGGACTGGCAGGCCGACTACTCCGACGACTGGACTGAGACCGCGAGCGACGTCCTGGATCCCAACGCGGCCCGGGGCTGGACTCCGAACGCGCCACAGGGTGATGACTCCGGCGCCGACAAGAACGGCCGCAAGCCCTAGCAACACGTGCGCTCGCAGCCGAACCGCCGAGCTCAGCCACGGAACACAAATCGTGGATGAGGTCGGCGGTTCGCATTGTCCGGGTGGCAGCGTCCTCAGCCTGATTGGATGGTCGAGATGACCACGCTGAGGATGGACCGGCTCTCGATCGAGGGGGCGGAGGACCCGACCAATGGGTCGCTTCCGTTGCTGCACGGCGTGGCGCGGCCGGCGTTCGAGCCCGGCGCCGCGCCCTATCCGGACATGGCGGCCAACCTCGAGTACGGCCGGCCGAGCACGCTGCTGCCGTACACGGCTCAGGACTCCTACACGCGTCGACGCGGGATGCGCGATCTGCCGAGCCTGGTGCTGGAGAACGAACTGCTCTCCGCCACGTTCCTGCCCGGCTACGGTGGGCGGCTGTGGTCGCTGGTGCACCGGCCTTCGGGCCGGGAGCTGCTGCACCGCAATCCCGTCCTGCAGCCCGCCAACCTGGCGCTGCGCGACGCCTGGGTGGCCGGCGGGGTGGAGTGGAATCTCGGTGCCACGGGGCACTGGCCGCTCACCTGCTCCCCGCTGCACGCGGTGAGTCTGACCGCACCGGACGGGACACCGGTCCTGCGGATGTACGAGCTGGAGCGGATGCGGCGGGTCGTGGTCACGATCGACGCCTGGTTGCCCCCCGGATCGCCGGTGCTGCTGGTCCACGTCTCGCTCCACAACCCGGCACCGACCCCGACGCCGGTCTACTGGTGGACGAACATCGCGGTGCCGCAGCGTCCGGACGTACGCGTCGTCGCGCCGGCCGAGCGGGCGTTCCACTTCGACTACGCGGAGCAACTGAGGCTGATCGACTTTCCGGAGACGGCGGGCGGCGACCAGAGCTATCCGGCGAGGTTCCCCCACGCCGCCGACTTCTTCATGGACGTCCCGGATGGCGAGCGCCGCTGGATCGCCGCGCTCGACGGCGACGGCCGTGGGCTCGTCCAGACCTCCACCGACCGACTCGTTGGCCGCAAGCTCTTCCAGTGGGGCACCGGTGCGGGCGGGCAGCGGTGGCAGGAGTGGCTGTCCGGACCGGACGCTGCCTACATCGAGATCCAGGCCGGCCTGGCGCGTACGCAGCTCGAGCACGTCGCGCTGCCCGGAGGAGAGACCTGGGAGTGGACCGAGGCATTCGGCCTGCTCGAGGTCGACCCGACGCAGGTGCACGGCTCGTGGGACTCGGCCCGGGCGGCCGTGGATGAGGCGGTCGAGATACTCGTGCCGCGGGCCGAGCTGGAAGACGCGCTCAGCGTGGCGGGACGCTTCGCGGGGCCCGCGGATCTGCTCGCCCACGGGTCCGGATGGGGCGCGCTCGAGGTCGCGGCCGGAGATCTGTCGGCGGACCCGCTGCGGCCGTTCGGGGCGTGCGGCGAAGACCAGAAGCCCTGGCTCGATCTGCTGGAGCACGGTCGGCTGCCGATCAGCGATCCACCCGCGGTTCCGGTCATCGGTGCGCACTGGCGAGAGCTGCTGGAGGCCTCTGCCGACGACTGGCATGCGTGGTATCACCTCGGCCTGCTCCTGCTGGCCGACGACGATCGCCCCGGAGCGCGCAGAATCCTGGAACGGTCGGTCGCCGACCACCCCAACCCATGGGCCCTGCGCGCGCTCGCGCATCTCGCAGACCTCGCGGATCCCACGGACCCGCCTGCTGCGGATCTCCTGCTCGAGGCCCACCGCCTCCGTCCCGACCTGCGCGAGCTCACCATCGAGCTGCTCCAGGCACTGATCGCCTCCGACCGCCCCGCCGAAGCGCTCGAGGTGGTCGCCACCCTTGCCGACGCAGACCATGACCACGGTCGGATCCGACTGTGCACCGCGCAGGCCGCACTCGCCGTGGGCGACCTCGACCGGGTCCGCCGGCTCCTCGACACGGGCATCACGGTCGACAACCTCCGCGAGGGTGAGGCCGCCCTGGACGCGCTCTGGCTTGCCGTCCATTCCGGCGAGCCGGTGCCGCCTGCGTACGACTTCCGGATGAGTTCCGACTGACGACCGTCAGGCGACCTTGTTCATCTCACCCGTGTGCTCGATGGACTCGTCGAGCTGGTGGCGGGCGTCGGGGTGCCCGTGGAAGCGGCGGTAGGAGTAGCCCAGGATGACGAGGGCGAGGACGCAGGAGCCGAGAAGGGTGACACCGGTCCAGTCGCCACCGAGGAGCCAGAAGGACGCCTCGAGGGGCCACCAGTGGGGCGCAGGCGGGTTGATCAGGAAGATGACGCCGACGACACCGATGGAGAGCGCCCCCAGGGTGGAGGCCACGATCCGCGGCCACGTCTCGACGCCCTCAGCAGCCCCGCGCAGTGCGCGGAGGCGGACCGGCTCGACGTAGCGGCGAGCCCAGGCGTACTGGCGGGAGAGCACAGCCAACCCACCGAAGAGCATCAACAGCCCCGGCCCCGGCAACACCATCGCGGCGATTCCGGCGACCACGAGCAGCCACCCAACGGTCTCGTAGGCGAGCCGCTTCGCTGCGGCTCCTGCGAGGGACTTCATGCCAATAGCCTGCCATTCGGGGACAACCCCGAGAACCACTAGGGGAATTTTACGCCTCATGCGGCCAGGTCGTACTTGACGCCCTCGGGGCTCGGAAACTTCAGCCACAGCACCGCGAGGACGATGTCACCGATCACAGGTACGACCAGGACCAGCTGCCACCAACCGGAGCGGTTGATGTCGTGTAGCCGGCGCGTGCCGAGCGCGATGGTCGGCACGAACGCCACCAGCCCGTAGAGGCCGACCACGAGGCTCACCACCTCGTTTCGCGCGAGTACGAGAACGATGAGCATCAGAAGGTTCACGAGCATCGGCCAGAGCAGCTCAGTGCGGCTGGCGCGACCCGAGAATGTCGCGTACTTCTTCCAGAACCGCGCGTACGCCTCGGTGATCGAGGCCGCACGAAGCGGCTGGCTCAAGGGGATCGTCACGGGCAGGAACCTTAGGTGGGGGACATCGGCTACGTAAATGTCTGGCCGGGCATCTGTTCCAGATACGAACAAAGTTCATCTTCCCGTAGGAAACGAACGCAGACGTAAACAACAGAGGCGGCGTACGGAAAGATTTCCGTACGCCGCCCCGGCTGTGGTCTCGATCAGGCCTGAGCGGCCTCGTCGATGGCAGCAGCGACGCGCTTGTGCGCCTCCCAGATCTCCTCCGGCAGCTTGAACTGCTTGAGGTGCTCCTCGCGGAAGCCCATCTCCTGCTTCCAGCGGTTCAGGTCGAGGGAGAGGATCCGGTCGAGGTCCTTCTGCGGCAGGTCGAGGCCGCGCAGGTCGAGCTCGTCCTCGGTCGGGATGACGCCGACGGGGCTCTGCTGGCCCTTGACCTCACCCTTCTTGAACTGCAGCAGCCACAGCAGCGCGCGCACGTTCTCGCGGTAGCCGGGCCACAGGAAGTGACCGTCCTCGGAGTCACGCTGGAACCAGTTGACGTGGGCGAAGACCGGCTTGTCGGTGGCCTCGCCGATGATCTTCAGCCAGTGGCGGGCGTAGTCGCCCTCCTCGTAGGCGAGGAACGGACGCATCGACATCGGGTCGTAGCGGAGCACGCCCTCGAGGCCGTCGGCCGCGGCGGTCGCCTCGGCACCCAGGGTGAGGCCGTCGTAGACGCCCTCGGCGACGTCGGTGATCGCGCGGATCAGCGGCTCGCGGTCACGGGTGCGGCCACCGAAGATGATCGCGTCGACCGGCACGCCGGCCGGGCTGTCGTAGTCGGGGGCCGCGTTGGGCACCTGCGAGATCGGCGCGGTGAAGCGGGAGTTGGGGTGGGCCCAGGGGTCGCCCAGCTCGTCGTCGATCCGGTCGGCGATGCGCTCGCCCTTCCAGTCGATCCAGCCGTCGAGGTCGTCCGGGTGGTGCTTGGTGAGCCCCTCCCACCAGACCTCCTGGGTCTTCTCGTTGTAGGCGACGTTGGTGAAGATCGCGCCCGAGCCCGGCAGGATCGCCTGGACGGCGCCCGGGTTGGTCTTCTCGTTGGTGTCCTTGGCGACGCCGAAGACGCCGTTCTCCGGGTTGAAGGCGTAGAGCTTGCCGTCCTCGCCGACCCAGATCCAGGCGATGTCGTCGCCGTAGAAGGTGACCTCGTAACGCTCACCGAGGGCGTCGGGCGAGAGCGTCATCGAGAGGTTGGTCTTGCCGGAGGCGGACGGGAA
The DNA here is from genome assembly GCF_040639295.1 of Nocardioides sp. NPDC023903. NCBI lineage: Bacteria > Bacillati > Actinomycetota > Actinomycetes > Propionibacteriales > Nocardioidaceae > Nocardioides > Nocardioides sp. NPDC023903. The sequence continues at coordinate 133,157 of NZ_JBEZZS010000005.1, forward strand.
GCCACCGACGACGTGGAACTCCTCGCCGGTCTCCTTGTCCTTGATGCCCAGCAGCAGGAACTGCTCGGCCAGGAACTTGCCGGAGGCGCGGCCGTCGTAGCAGGCCTGGCGCAGGCCGTGGGCGATCTTGCCCAGCAGCGCGTTGCCGCCGTAGGAGGAGCCGAAGTGGAGGATCGTACGCTGGTCGGCGACCGTCGCGAACAGACGCTGGTCCTTGTCGGTCCCCTGCCCGAGGTTGGGCAGGTCGCCGGTCACGTGCACCGCACGGACGAAGGAGTTCGGGTCCGCGAGGTTGTTGATGTAGTCGATGCCGACGCGGGCCATCCGGATCATCTGCTGCACGACCGGACGGCTGTCGGTGAGCTCGACACCCGCGGCGTACGCCTCCAGGGGCGAGCCGGCCGGAGCCATCAGGTAGGGGATGACGTACATCGTCTTGCCCGCCGAGGCGCCGGTCATCCGCTCGGTGAGCGTCTTGACGGTCTCGTCAGCGGGCTTCCAGTTGTTGTAGACGCCCTTGTCCTCCGGGTTGGAGGTGGCGACCACGGTGCGCTCCTCAGAGCGCGCGGTGTCCTTGCTGTAGGAACGGCTGTAGTAGCGACCGCCCGTCACGGGGAGAAGCTCGCCCGCTGCCAGGGACTCCTGGAGGAGCCGCTCGTCGTCGGCTGCGCTGACAACCTCGATCTGCTCGGCTCCGGTCACCCCTGCCCAGTAGGAGACATACTCCCGCACATGAGGATTCGTCAGCCCCGCCTCATCGAGGACCTTGTCCACGTCAACCATTCCGACACCCTTCAAAAGTTTCGCCGATTGCAGGCACGTTACCCCAGTTGAAGAGGCCTCCAACCGGGGTACCGTGCACCAGAGTGGGTCATCGATCACGGGCCTGGACAATTGATCGATCCAACTGCAGGCGATGTTCCGATAGCCGGTCCCGAGACCCTTGTGACCCCCATGTTTAAGTGAGAAACGACTCATTTCGGCAGGCGGTCCGTAATGTGGATGTGACGCCGATGTCGCATCGTGACACGGATTACATCTAAGGTTTCGCGAGTGATCCCCCAACACACAGACGTTGAATTGTTTCAATTCCTGAACGGTCCAGAGGTCGCCTGATGGACCTCATTCTCGGGACCTTCGCCGCCTCCTTCGCCGGAGGACTCTTCCCCGTCATCAACTTCGAGACCTACCTCGCGGTGGCCGCCTCGAACCTGACCTTCTCCGCCCTGGTGCTCGCTCTGGTGGCGGGAATCGGCCAGACCAGCTCCAAGGTCCTCTGGTACTACGCCGGCCACGGCACCACCTCTCTCCCCTTCGTCCGCAAGAAGATGTCTTGTGAGAAGTGGCAGAAGCGGATGGAGAAGTGGGAGCGGCGTACGCAGGGCCGGCCCGCCTATGCCGGCGGACTACTCGCGGTCGCCGCACTGAGCGGGCTTCCGCCGCTGGCGATCCTGGCGGTGGTCTACGGCACGCTCAAGGCCAACCTGATGCTCTTCGTCGCGATCACGTTCGTGGGCCGCGTACTCCGGTCCTGGATGATCCTGGAAGCCGCCGCGTTCGCGTGGTTGCGGACATGAGCGGTCACCCAGGGATACCCGGTCGACCGGGTATCCCTGGGCTTGACGGGCACTGAAACACCCACCACGTCCACGAAGTGCCCACCCAGTAATCCACGGCGTCTTGCCATGCGGTTAGCCATGAGCGCGAGACTCATCCTGCGGCGCCAATAGACCAACATAGAATCCGCCTATGTCGCAGCCCGCTGGATTCATCGGAGTCACCGCCAACCTCGGTCTCAAGGAGGGCGCTGACGACTTCGCCGTCGTCGCCGCCCCCTCGGGCCCGGTCACGAGCGCCGCGGTCTTCACCCGATCCCGCTTCGCCGGCGCCTCGGTGCTGCTCTCTCGGGCCTCCGACGTCTCCGCATTCCGCGGCGTGGTCACCATCTCGAAGAACGCCAACGTCGCGACCGGGCCGACGGGCGAGGCCAACGCCTTGGAGGTACGCCGCCTGGCGGCCGAGGTCGTCGGCGTGCGCCCCGAGGAGCTGCTGGTCGCCTCGACGGGCGTGATCGGCGTGCAGTACCCGATGGACGTGCTCACGCCCGCGCTCGAGAAGCTCGCCGGGACCGCCGGCGACGCCGACTTCGACGCTGCCGCGGCGGCGATCATGACGACCGACACGATCGCCAAGATCGAGACCCGGACCGTCGGCGACGCGACGATCACCGGGATCGCGAAGGGCGTCGGGATGCTCGAGCCCGACATGGCCACGATGCTGACCTACTTCTTCACCGACGCCGCGGTGCCCGCCGCCGACCTCGACGCGGCCTTCCGCCGGGTCGTCGACCGCACCTACAACGCCGTCTCGATCGACACCGACACCTCGACCTCCGACACGGCCGCGATCTTCGCCTCCGGAACGGCCGGCGCCGTCGACCTGGGTGAGTTCGAGGGCGCGCTCTACGACGCGGCGCTCGCGCTGGTGAAGAAGATCGCCTCCGACGGGGAGGGCGCCTCCAAGCTGATCACGGTCTCGGTCGGCGGCGCCCGTGACGACGCCCAGGCCAAGCGGGTCGGCAAGGCCATCGTCAACTCACCGCTGGTCAAGACCGCCGTCCACGGCGCCGACCCCAACTGGGGCCGCGTCGCGATGGCCATCGGCAAGCTCCGCGAGGAGACCGACATCTCTCCCGAGAACGTACGCATCGCCTTCGGCGGCACCGAGACGTACCCCGCGCAGGTCTCGGCAAATCTATTGGCGGATTTGTCGACTTATCTGTCTGGCGATGAAGTTTCCATCGAGGCCGACCTCGGCATCGCCGACGGTGAGTTCACTGTCTACGGCTGCGACCTCACCGACGGCTACATCCGCATCAACGCCGACTACACGACCTGAGCCCCGCTGGTTAACCGGCCTGCGCGGACCGCTCCTCCGCGAGGAGCGCGGCAGCGCGGCGTACGACCAGCTCGATCACGTCGGGGTGGGGGCCGATGACGTCGGCGACGGTCTCCGCACCTGCGGCCGAGGAGCGCGAGCGGACGAGGTCGGAGAAGAAGCCGGGGGCGAGCAGGTAGGGCGAGACGGCGTCGCCGGGGCGTACGACCTGGTCGATGGGCGGGGCGCCGGAGCCGGAGACGGTGGCGACCCTGACCGGACCGCCCCAGGCCTTCTCCAGCATCTGACCGGCGGCCGCGATGTCGCCGCGGGCGGAGGGGTCGTTGGAGCCGGCGGCGACCAGGACCACGGGCTGACCGGGGACGGCCCCGGCGGCGACCAGCCGCGAGACCTGCGCGGAGGCGAGCAGCGGATCCGGTCCGAGGGCGCGGCCCATCGCCACCGGCAGCCCTTCGGCGGCCTGCGGCAGGTCGACCTTGATGTGATAGCCGGTCGAGAGCAGCAGCGGGACCACGACCGACGGCTGGCCGTCGGCCAGGACGTCGGTCAGCAGCGGCTCGCAGAGCTCGACGTACGCAGCCTTCGACTCCATCCCCAGCACGCGACCGGCGCGCTTGGCGATGATCGAGGCGACCGCGTTGCCGAGCAGCTGACGGGTGCCGTGGGCGACGACGACGAGCCTCATGAGTCCACCGCCAGCCGGTAGCCGCGCTTCACGACGGTCTGGATGGTCTTGGTGCCGAGCGCCGACCGGAGCCGGGCAACCGCCATCTCGACCGCGTGCTCGGAGCCGGCGGTGCCGGAGGGGAGCATGGCCAGCAGGGCTTGCCGGGAGACGACTATGCCGGGGTTGGCGACGAGGGCGCCCAGGACGGCGGCGGGCGCCGGCGAGAGCTTCACCTCCGCGCCGTCGAGGATCACCGCGTCGCCATGGAGCAGCAGCTGGTGGCCGCCGGAGAGCTCGATGAGGAGGCCCTCGCGCCGCAGCGGCAGCTCGTTCTGGAGCATCTTGACCATGGCCGCGGTGCGGGAGCGGTCGGGGATCATGGTGGGTACGCCCCACATCTCGAAGGCGGCGGCGGTCACCGGGCCGACGCAGGCAGCGACCACGTCGGCCTGGAACGCCGCCACGACCTCGTCGCGCAGGCCCACCGACCCGGCGGCCTGCATGAACGCGGCCACGGCCGGCGCGGAGGTGAAGGTGACCGCGTCCAGCTCGCCGTCGGTCAACGTCTCGACCAGCCGGAACATCGGTTCGGGGTCCGCTGCCGACTCGACCCGGTAGACGACCACGTTGATGACCTCGGCGCCCTGCCGGGTCAGCGCGTGCGCGACCATCGACAGCGACTGCCCGTGCTCCTGCACCACGATCCGTTTTCCGGTCAGGTCGCGGCCGCGCAGGTGCTCGAGGACGTCGTCGAACTCCTCCGACTCCGGCGCCCACAGCTCTCGCAGCCCGCGCCGCCGGATCGCACCGACCGACTTCGGTCCGCGGGCCAGGATCTCGGCGCCGCCGAGCGTCTCCAGGAGCCGGTCGAGCAGTCCCCACTCCTCCGCGGCGTCGAACCAGGTGCGGGTCCCGATGCCGGTCGTGGCCAGGAACATGTCGATCTTCTGGCCGATGATCTGCTCGGTCACCGCACGCAGCGCACCGGCGTCGACCCGGTTGGGGTCGACGGAGAGCGCGGGCGCCCAGACCACCTGGGCTCCCCGCCTCTCGAGCAGGTTGATCTGCTCCTCGGCCTTCCGCGCCGCGGTCACGCCGACACGGAAGCCGCTCAGCGCGCCACTGTCCACATCCGCATCGTAGATCTCCTGCGCATTCTGCACCGCCATGCTTCCACCCTGCGGCAGCCGCGTTTCGCCATCCGTGGGCTGCTTGATCGCCACGGCTAACTTTCGCTCACGGCCTCACAGCCCCGAGGAGCGGGAGAACCGCGGGCCTACGCCCGGCGTGCCCCGATGCGTACCTCGCCGTCGATGACGTCGACCTCGTAGGTCGGGACCGACACCGACGGGTCGTCGAGGCACTGACCGCTCTCGAGCGAGAACGGCTGCTTGAGCAGGGGCGAGGCCACGAACGGCACCTCACCACGCGTCCCGACGATCCCGCGGGCGAGCACCGAGGCGTGGCCGTACGGATCGAAGTTCGACAACGCGAAGACACGGTCGTCGAGGGTCCGGAAGACGGCGACGGCCTCTCCGCGCACCAGCGCGGCGATGCCCGTCTCCGGGTCGATGTCGTCGAGGCGACAAACGGCGATGTACGTCACGGGCTGGATCTGGGTCTGGGTCTCGGTCATCGCGTCTCCTCCAGGGTGGGCATTCCGACAGGGATCGAGGAACCGAGCGAGACCGGGCCGACAGCGGCCGGCTCCTCGCCGACCTCCGGGACGATCTGGCCGCGGGTGGACCCGAAGGAGATGTTGGGGTCCGGGATGTCCGGGGCGTTGACGAAGGAGACGAACCGCTTCAGCTTCTCCGGGTCCTCGATCGTCGCCTTCCACTCGTCGAAGTAGCCGTCGACGTGCGCGGCCATCGCGGCCTCGAGCTCGGTGCCGAGGCCGAGGACGTCGTCGACCACGACCTCGCGGACCCGGTCCAGGCCGCCGTCGAGGGAGTCGATCCAGGTCGAGGTGCGCTGGAGGCGGTCGGCGGTGCGTACGTAGTACATGAGGAAACGGTCGAGGTAGCTGACCAGCTCCTCGGTGCTCAGGTCACCGGCGAGCAGCTGGGCGTGGGCCGGGATGGCGCCGCCGTTGCCCCCGACGTACAGGTTCCAGCCCTTCTCGGTGGCGATGACGCCGAAGTCCTTGCCGCGGGCCTCTGCGCACTCGCGGGCGCACCCGGAGACGCCACCCTTGAGCTTGTGCGGCGAGCGCAGCCCGCGGTAGCGGGTCTCCAGCATGATCGCGAGGCCGACGGAGTCCTGGACGCCGTAGCGGCACCAGGTCGAACCGACGCAGGACTTCACGGTCCGCAGGGACTTCCCGTACGCGTGGCCCGACTCGAACCCGGCGTCGACCAGGCGCTTCCAGATCGCGGGGAGGTCCTCCATCCGGGCGCCGAACATGTCGATGCGCTGGCCGCCGGTGATCTTGGTGTAGAGGCCGAAGTCCTTGGCCACCTCACCGATCACGATCAGGCCCTCGGGCGTGATCTCGCCGCCGGGGATGCGCGGGACGACGGAGTAGGAGCCGTTCTTCTGGAGGTTGGCCAGGTAGGCGTCGTTGGTGTCCTGGAGCTTGCGGTTCTCCTTGGCCAGCACGTGCCCGTTGAGCTGACTCGCCAGGATGCTCGCGACAGCCGGCTTGCACAGGTCGCAGCCGCGGCCGGTGCCGTGGGCCTCGATGATCTGGTCGAAGGTCTTGTAGCCGTGGATCAGGACCACGTCGAAGAGCTCGGCGCGGGTCATCTTGAAGTGCTCGCACAGGCTCGTGTCGACGGTCTTGCCCTGGGCGGTGAAGTAGTCCTCGACGATCTTCTTCACCTGCACCTTGCAGGATCCACACGTCGAGCCGGCCTTGGTCTCCTTGGTGACGTCCGCCGCGCTCTCACAGCCGTTGTCGACGGCCGCCTCGATGTCACCGCGGGTGACGTTGTTGCAGGAGCAGATCTGCGCCTCGGGAGGAAGCTGAATTCCTCCCCCACCGCCACTGGACTGGGGGAGGATCAGCTCTTCCGGGTTCTCCGGAAGGACCATGCCCGAGGCGACCATGGGCCGCAGCAGGCCGTACGCGGAGGCGTCGCCGACCAGCACGCCGCCGAGCAGGCGGGTGCCGTCCTCGCTGATCACGAGCTTCTTGTAGACGCCGGCAACCGCGTCGGAGTACGTGAGCTCGAGGCACTCGTCGGTGGTGCCGTGCGCGTCACCGAAGCTCGCGACGTCGACACCGAGCAGCTTGAGCTTGGTCGACATGTCGGCGCCGGTGAAGGTGCCGGCACCGCCGAGCAGCGCGTCGGCGACGACCTCGGCCATGTCGTAGCCGGGGGCCACCAGGCCGTACATCTTGCCGCCGGGCGCGGCGCACTCGCCGACCGCCCACACGTGCGGGTCGGAGGAGCGGCACTGCTCGTCGACCAGCACGCCGCCGCGCTCGGCCAGGTCCAGGCCGGCGGCGCGGGCGAGCGCGTCGCGCGGCCGGATGCCGGCCGAGAAGACGAGCATGTCGATCGGCAGCGGCTCCTCGACGTCCTTGAACTTCAGAGCGCTGACCTTGCCGTCGAGCACGCCGCTCTCGTCCTCGTCCACGACCGAGATCTCGGCCGCGGAGTCCGGCGAGATCGATTCCGTCATCACGCCGGTGTGCACGGTGAGACCGAGCTTCTGGATGTGGCGCTTGAGCGTGTTGCCGCCGGCGTCGTCGACCTGCACGGCCATCAGCCGCGGCGCGAGCTCGACCACGTGGGTCTCGACGCCGAGCTGGTGCAGCGCGTTGGCGGCCTCCAGCCCGAGCAGGCCACCGCCGATCACGGCCCCGGTCTTCGCGGTCTTCGCGGCCTCGCGGATCGCCTCGAGGTCCTCGATCGTGCGGTAGACGAAGACGTTCCCGAGCTCAGAACCCGGCACAGGCGGCACGAACGGCGCCGCTCCGGTGGCGAGCACCAGCTCGTCGTACGCCATCTCCTCGCCGTCGGCGAGCATCACCGTCTGCGCGGCGGGGTCGATCTCGACGACGCTCGTGCTGGTGCGCAGGGTGACGCGCGGGTCCTCGTAGACGCCGGAGGGCAGGAAGGAGAGTGCCTCGGCGCCGACCTCGAAGAAGCTGGTGAGGGCGACCCGGTCGTACGCCGGGCGCGGCTCCTCACCGAAGACCACGATGTCGTGGGTCTCGGTGAGACCGCGCTCGATGGCCGCGGTCACGAAGCGGTGACCGACCATGCCGTGGCCGACGACGACGACCTTCTTGCGGAGGTGAGGGCTCATGACGTAGTTCCTTCCAGACTGAGCTTCGTTGCATTGAGCTGAGTACCGCTGGGCCGAGTGGCCAGGAGCTGACGTACGGTCGGCGCGCAGCCACCGCATCCGGTGGTGGCGCGGGTGGTGTCGCGTACGTCCTCGAGGGACCGGCAGGCCCGGATCCGGCCGGCGCTGACACCGGCGCAGGCGCAGACCTCCGCGTCGTCGGGGAGCTCCGGACGGGGACCGTTGGACGGCTCGGGCAGCAGCAGCTGCCCGGCCTCGTGCTCGCCGAGCACTGTCTGCCGGTCGAAGGCCTGGGTGATCAGGCCGACCCGGCTGAGGTCACCGACGAGGGCGCCGGCGACGATGCGGCCGTCGCGTACGACCAGCTTGCGGTGGGTGCCCTTGACCGGGTTGGCGATCTCGACGACCTCGCCCGTCTCGTTCTCGGGCTCGCCGAGGACGCAGACGTCGAGGTCGGTGGCGCGCAGCCGGGCGACGACGCGGTGTCCTTCGTAGGTCGCGGAGCCGCCGGCCAGGACGTCGGCGAGGACGCCGGCCTGCTCCCATGCCGGCGATACGAAGCCGGTCACGGTTGCGTTGTGCTCGGCGCAGTCGCCGATCGCGTAGACGTCCGGGTCGTCGACGCTGCGAAGCCGGTCGTCGACGACGATGCCGCGGTTGACGGTGAGCTCGGCGCGGCGGGCGAGGTTGGCGCGCGGGCGGCCGCCGGCGGTGAGCACGACCAGGTCGGTCTCGAGCGTGTAGCCGTTGTCGAGCTTGAGCCCCTCGTCGGTCAGCCTGGTCGCGCGGGCGCCGAGGTAGACCTGGGTGCCGAGCTTGGCCATCGACCGCTTGAGCACCTTGCCTGCCGACGCGTCGACCTGGCTGCTGAGCAGGTGGTCGCGGCCCTCGACGATCTCGGTCTCGATGCCGCGGACCGCCAGCGCACGGGCGACCTGGAGACCGAGCAGACCACCGCCGACGATCACCGCGGTCCGGGGGTGGTCGTGAAGCGTGTCGAGCAGCCGCCCGCAGTCGTCGAGACTGCGGAACGCCTGCACCCGCGGGTCCAGCGAGCCGTCCATCCGCACCACGCCGCGGATCGGCGGCAGGGTCGGGATGGCCCCGGTCGCCAGCACGACGGCGTCGTAGGGAACCCTCGTCCGGTTGGCGAGCTCGACCTCGTGGCGGTCACGGTGGATGTCGACGACGAGGCTGTCCAGGCGGAGGTCGACTCCCCTGTCGGCGTACCACTGCTTCTCGCGCAGCGCGAGCGCCCCGGGACGGTGGGTGCCCTCGAGCACGGCGGAGAGAAGGATCCGGTTGTACGGAGCGTGCTGCTCCTCCGCGAGCACGGTCGTCTGCGGACCCAGGCCGCGCGCGACCAGTCCCTCGACCAGCCGCGCCGCGGCCATGCCGCCACCGATGATGACGATCCGCTTCTCGCTCACGGGCTCGCTCACGGGCTCGCTCATGCCGTCACCGCCGCGGCGCAGACCTTGAACTCCGGCATCCGGCTGGAGGGGTCGAGGGCGTCGTTGGTGAGCTTGTTGGCGCCTACCCAGTGGAACGGTACGAAGACCGTGTCCGGACGGATCGTCGTGACGATCCGCGCGGGCGCCTTCATCTCGCCGCGCGGGGTGCGTACGACGACCGGGTCGCCGTCGTGGGCGCCGACCCGGTCGGCCAGCAGCGGGTGGAGCTCGACGAAGGCGCCCTCGTCGGGAAGGTCCTTGATCCGCCGGGTCTGGGCACCGGACTGGTACTGCGCGAGCACCCGGCCGGTGGTCAGGTGGAGCGGGTAGTCGGCGCTCGGCTGCTCGGCCGGGCCACGGTGGGCGACGTCGATGAAGCGGGCGCGGCCGTCGGCATGGAAGAAGGAGTCGGCGAAGAGGCGCGGGGTGCCCTGGGTGTCTTCCGGGCAGGGCCAGAAGACGCCGTCCTCGTCGCGGATGCGGTCGTAGGTGATGCCGCTGTAGTCGGCCTTGCCGCCCTTCGAGGCCGCGCGGAGCTCGGTGAAGATCTCCTCGGGGTCGGTCGACCAGGTCGAGGCGGCACCGAGGCGGGTGGCGAGACCGGTGATGATGTCGAGGTCGTTCATGACCCCGTCGGGGGCGCTGATCGCCTGGTTGCGCAGGATCACCCGGCCCTCGAGGTTGGTCATGGTGCCGGTCTCCTCGGCCCACTGGGTCACCGGCAGGACCACGTCAGCCATCGCAGCGGTCTCGCTCATCACCATGTCGGCGACGACCAGCAGATCGAGGTCAGCCAGCCGCGACGTGACGTGGGTGGCGTTGGGGGCGGAGACGACGATGTTGGAGCCGAAGACGATGAGGCTCTTGGGGCCTTCAGGAGTGCCGAGCGCGTCGAGGAGCTCGTAGGCGGAGCGGCCCTTGCCGGGGATGGTCTCGGGATCGACGCCCCAGACCGCGGCGACGTGGGTCCGGGCGGCGGGGTCGTCGATCATCCGGTAGCCGGGAAGCTGGTCGGCCTTCTGGCCGTGCTCGCGGCCACCCTGGCCGTTGCCCTGGCCGGTCAGGCAGCCGTAGCCGGCGTACGCCTTTCCGGGCATGCCGAGCGCGAGCGCCACGTTGAGCCAGGCCAGGACGGTGGCGGTGCCCTGGGCGTGCTGCTCGGCGCCGCGGGCGGTCAGGACCATGACCTTCCCGGCGCTGGCGAGCAGGTCGGCGAGCTCGCGCAGCTGCGCGGCCTCGACCCCACTGACCCGCTCGACCATCTCCGGCCACCAGGCGGCCACGGAGCGGCGTACGTCCTCGAAGCCTGTGGTCCGCTCGGCGATGTAGTCCTCGTCGACAGCGCCGGCCGCGTCGAGCAGGTGCATGACGCCGAGCGCGAGGGGCAGGTCGGTGCCGGGGACCGGCTGGAGGAAGAGGTCGGCACGCTCGCCGGTCGGGGTCAGCCGCGGGTCGATGACGACGACCTTGCCGCCGTTCTCCCGCAGCCGGTCGAGGTGGCGGGCCGCCGGCGGCATCGTCTCGGCGAGGTTGGAGCCGACGAGCACACAGACGTCGGTCTTCTCGATGTCGGCCAGCGGGAACGGCAGGCCGCGGTCGACGCCGAAGGCCTGGTTGCCGGCCGAGGCCGCCGAGGACATGCACCAGCGGCCGTTGTAGTCGATCTGGGAGGTGCCGAGGGCGACCCGGGCGAACTTCCCGAGCTGGTACGCCTTCTCGTTGGTCAGCCCACCGCCGCCGAAGACGGCGTTGGCGTCGGCGCCGTGGGTCTCCCGCAGGTCAGAGAGCTTCGACGCGACCAGGTCGAGCGCCTCGTCCCAGGTCGCCGCGCTCCACTCCCCCGTCGTCCGGTCGCGCATCATCGGCGTGGTGAGCCGCTCGCGGCTGCCGCGCAGCCCCGCCGCCGTCCACCCCTTGCGACACAAGGCACCCTCGTTCACCGGGAACGATCGCTCACTGACCTCCAGGCGCGGCCCTTTGCGTGAAAGGGTCATCCCGCACTGCAAGCTGCAGTAAGGACAGTGGGTGTCGGTCACGCGTACTCACACCGTTTCGGGTCGGGGACTGGCGACCTCTACTCTCCGGCGTCAAGGTTTCGCCCCGATCCGCTCTCCGTACCCCTTCCGTCAACTTCCGCTCACCACCTCACAGACCCGCCGCTGCGGCGGCCCTCGGCGATCAGGGAGTACGCCGCCGCAGCGTCGCCGATCCGAGGGCGAGGCCGGCCACGACGAACCCGGTGACGACGGCCAGGTCGGTCCAGACCTCGCCGGTGTCGGCGGAGGTGACCAGGTGGGTCATCGCATCGACGGCGTAGGAGAGCGGCAGGACGTTGGAGATGGCCTCCAGGACCGCTGGCAGCGACTCGCGCGGCACGAGCAGACCGCAGAGCAGGATCTGCGGGACCACGATCGCCGGCATGAACTGCACGGCCTGGAACTCGGTGGTGGCGAAGGCGGAGACGAGCAGCCCGAGCGCGGTGCCGAGGACGGCGTCGACGATCGCGACGACCACGAGCAGGGCGACCGAGCCGGTGATCTCCAGCCCGAGCAGACCCACGCTGACGCCGACGGCCACGCCGGACTGGACGGCGGCGAGCAGGCCGAACGCCAACGCGTAGCCGAGGAGGAAGTCGCCCTTGCCCAGCGGCATCGCAAGCAGCCGTTCGAGCGTCCCCGAGGAGCGTTCGCGCAGCGTGGTCACCGAGGTGACCAGGAACATCACGATGAACGGGAAGATCGCCAGCAGAGCCGGCCCGATCCGGTCGAAGATCGGCGCGGGCGACTCCTCGTACATCCACCACAGCAGGGTCATCAGCAGCGTCGGGAGGATCACCAGCATCACCAGGGTGCGGTGGTCGCGCCGGATCTGGGCGAGGACCCGCCCGGTCACGGCAAGGGTTCGTCGCAGGCTCATCGCGCTCCCTCCTTCACCAGCGTCAGGAAGGCCTGCTCGATGTCGTCGGCGCTCGCCTTCTGCTTGATCTCCGCCGGGCTGCCGTCGGCGAGGAAGGCGCCGTCGCGCATCAGCAGCAGCCGGTCGCAGCGCTCGGCCTCGTCCATCACATGGCTGGAGACGATGACGGCCGCACCCGCGGCGGCCAGGTCGCGGAAGGTGCCCCACAGCTGCTCGCGGAGCACCGGGTCGAGCCCGACGGTCGGTTCGTCGAGCACCAGCAGGTCCGGCGATCCGAGCAGCGCGGCGGCGAGTCCGACCCGCGAACGCTGGCCACCGGAGAGATCGCGTACGACCTGATCCTTCTGATCGAAGAGGTCGACCGTCTCGATGGCTTCGGTGACCGACGACATCGGCGCACCGAGCACCCGGGTGAAGAAACGGAGATTCTCCGTGATCGTCAGGTCGTCGTAGACGCTGGCCGCCTGGGTGACGTACCCGATCCGCGGGCGCAGCGCGGCCGAGCCCGCCGGGCTGCCGAGGACGGTGAGGGTCCCGGTGACCTTCGCCTGCACGCCGACCAGGGCACGCATCAGCGTCGTCTTGCCGCAGCCGGACGGCCCGAGCAGCCCGGTGACCTCACCTGCCCGGATCGAGAAGTCGAGGCCATGGAGCACCTCGTTCTTCCCGCGTACGACCCGGAGGCCGGATGCCTCCACCACGTTATTCATCACATGATGAAATGTGGCACGAGCGCGGTCCCCGCGCAAGGGGCTACGGCAACGGTCCGGTCAGATATCCCTGGACCACCGGCGCGTACGTCGCCACCAAGGTCTCCACCGGAGCCGAGGCGAGCGGCTCTATCCGGGCGATGTAGCGCAACGCGACGAGCCCGACCAGCTGCGAGGCCACCAACGTGATCCGCCGCTCAGGTTCATCGAGCTCGAGTGCCTCGCTGACCGGAGCCAGGATCAGCCGGCCGAAGGCATCCGGCACCAGAGCCTTCCCCTCCGGCTCGAAAGCGTTGCGCATCAACGCCATCAGCGGGAGCCGGGACTCCTCGTCGTCCCAGACGCTCAGGAGGAGACGTACGAGCCGCTCCCCCACACCGTCGCGGCCCCCGGCTGCGACCACGGGCACGACGTCTCGTGGGTCGACCCGCAGCTCCAGCGAGGCGACGAAGAGGTCCTCCTTGGTGCCGAAGTAGTGGTGCACCAGCGCGGAGTCGACCCCGGCGGCGGTCGCGATCCCGCGGACGGAGGTCGCCGCGTACCCCTGCTGCGCGAAGCGCTGCCGAGCCGCCGCCAGGATCGCCGCCCGCGTGTCCGGCGAACCGGGCCTGCGCCCTCGCCGCGGTGCCTTCGTGCTCATGGAAGCACGCTAACCCGACGACGGCAGCTCGGGGCGAGGCTCCGTCCGGCGCAACCAGGCCGCGGGGCGGCCGACGAGCCATTCGAGCGGACCAGGACGACCCCAAGCGGTGACGAGCGCGCCGATCGCCATCACGACGAGCACATGGAAGACGTACGTGTCGGGCGTCTCCGGCGGCCAGACGGCAGCGGTCTTCATGATCACGTGCAGCGTGTAGAGGGTGAGGGTCATCGTGCCGGCGCCGAACAGCACCGCCATCCCGGCACGCCACCGGTCCGACAGCCGCAGCGCGATCATCTGGCAGGCGCCGATGACGAACATCGAGGTGCCGATCGTCTGTGCTAGGTCGAACGGCGTGGACGAGTGCGGCGCGACGACCAGCAGCCACTGCCAGCCGCCGTCGACCGGCGTCTGCCCGTAGAGGCCGTGGCTCATCGCGGTCAACGCCCCGTCGATGTCCAGCTCCGGATAGGTACGCAGCAGCACCTCGGCAACCGAGGGCAGCCGAGTCAGCCTCCCCGACAACCAGGTGGCCGAGACGGAGATGATGATGCCGCTGGTCCAGATCATGTCGACCACGAGCCGGTTGCGCAGATCGACGCGGCCGATGGCCATCCCGATCAACACGTAGGCCAGCCACGGGACGGCCGGGTAGTAGCCGGTGAAGAGCAGCTCGGCGAGCAGCCGGCCCGGCTCCAGCAGCTGGGCCGGATCCGGGCTGGAGAACTGCCGCGGGGGCAGCATCGGCCGGATGACCTGCGACAACAGCGGCCCGACGACGATCCAGAGCACACCGAGCAGCCACAGCCACCGCGCCCGCAGCCCGAGGAACGGGATGGCGAGCAGGAACAGCACCCCGTAGTAGGTCAGGATGATCGCGATGTTGGTGCCGAGCGACCCGAGCACCAGCCCGAGCGCTGCGATCAGCACGGCCCGTGCGACCAGCCCCAGCGACCGGGACGCGAGCACCTGACCCCGCACCGGCTCCTGACGTCCGGTCATCAGCGCCAGGCTGACGCCGGCGAGCACCGCGAAGAGCGCCGCGGACCGGCCACCGGCGACGGCCTGGATCCTGGTCAGCTCCCCGGACGCGTCGACCGGGTCGAGCACGTGCGTCGCCATCATTCCCAGCAGCGCCAGGCACCGAGCCACGTCGACACCGACGAGACGGGTCGAGAGTCGATCGGTCAGCGCGGACATCGCCCCAAGAGTAGAGATATCTCACGTACGCCGCGGCTTCACCCACCCACAACACCTGCTTTACCGTGAGAACGATGTCCGTCGATGCCTCCCTGACCCGCCCCTGGGTCGGGCACGATGCCGGCAGCAGCGGCTATCGGCGGATCCTGATCGGACTCTTCGCCGCCGGGATCGCGACCTTCGGGCAGATGTACTCCACCCAGGGCATCCTCCCCACCGTCGCGCACGCGCTCGAGGTCAACGAGGCCTCCGCCGCGCTCACCGTCTCCACCGCGACCCTTGGACTCGCGGTCAGCGTCCTCGGCTGGTCGTGGGTCGCCGACCGCATCGGCCGGGCACCGGCGATGAAGATCGCGCTCTCGATCTCCCTCGTCCTCGGCCTGCTCACCCCGCTCGCCCCCGGCTTCACCACGCTCCTCGTCCTGCGCAGCCTCGAAGGTCTCGCACTCGGCGGCGTACCCGCCCTCGCGGTCGCCTATCTGGCCGAGGAGATCCACGTACGCCACGTCAGCCTCGCCGCTGCCATCTACATCTCCGGTACCACCGTCGGCGGCCTCCTCGGCCGTGTCATCACCGGGCCGTTCGCCGACCTCGGCGGCTGGCGCCTGGGCGTCACCGCCGGCGGCGTCCTCTCCGCGATCGCCGCGATCATCGCGATCACCCTGATCCCGCGCGCCCAGGGCTGGGTCCGCCCCATCGGCAGGCCGACCACGTCCGTACGCGAGGGGGTGCTCGCCAACCTCCGCGACCCGGGCATGCTCGTCCTCTACGGACAGGCAGCGCTGCTGATGGGCGGGTTCGTGGCGACGTACAACTATCTGGGGTTCCGCCTCGAACGCGAGCCCTTCGGGCTGCCGGTGGCGATCTCGAGCCAGATCTTCTTCGCCTATCTCGGCGGCACCGTCTCGTCGTCGGTCGCGGGCCGGCTGGCCGCCACCCACGGGCGGCGAAAGGTCATGCTGACCTGCGTCGTCATCACGATCGTCGGCGTCGCGATGACCTTCCCCGACAACCTCGCGATGGTCCTGACCGGCCTGTTCGTCCTCACCACCGGTTTCTTCGGCGCCCACGGCGTCGCTTCGGGTTGGGTCGGCGCGCGAGCCCGGGTCGGCAAGGCCCAGGCCAGCGCCCTCTACAACCTCTTCTACTACGGCGGCTCGAGCCTCTTCGGCTGGCTGCTCGGCTATGCGTACGTCGTCGGCTGGTGGGGCGTCGCCACCGCCGTCCTCGTCCTCGCCCTGACCTCGCTCACCTGGTCCTGGCTCGCCGCCCACGACTGACGGTGACTCGACCAGCGAAGGTCAGACCTGGAAGTGCTTCCGCGCGAACTCGAGCGACTCGCGGAGGGCGGCGACGCGCTCGGCGCGGGAGTGGGCACGTCGGGTGCTGATCTCGAGGACGATCTCGCCGTCGAACCCCGTGGCAGCCAGGTGGCGCAGGAAGCGGTCGGCGCCCATGCGGCCCCGCCCGGGCACGAGATGCTCGTCCTTGGCCGACCCGGTGCCGTCGGTGAGATGGATGTGCCGCAGCCGCGACCCGAGCCGCTTCGCCATCTCGATGACGTCGTCCCCTGCGATCGCGGCGTGGGAGAGATCGATGGTGGTGTTGGCGTACTCCTCGGTCGAGGGGTCCCAGTGAGGCAGGTACATCTGCGTGGCGCGCTTGGCCGCCCGCCACGGGTACATGTTCTCCACCGCGAACCGCAGCCCGGTCGAGCGCTCCAGCGCGGCGATGCCCTCCACGAACCCGGCCGCGTACTCACGCTGCCAGCGGAACGGCGGATGTACGACGACCACCCCTGCCCCGACCTCGACGGCCATCTCGGCCGACCGCTCGAGCTTGCCCCAAGGCTCGAAGCCCCAGACCTGCTGGGTGAACAGCAAGGTCGGCGCGTGGATCGCGACGATGGGTAGGCCGTGGTGCTCGGCGAGCTGCTTGACCGCATGGGTCTGCTGCGACAGCGCGTCGATGCCGACCATGATCTCGACCCCGTCGTAGCCCACCTCGGCCGCATAGGCGAAGCCGCGGGCGGTCGACTCGGGATAGGTTGAGGACGTCGACAGCGAGATCATCGCGGGGCCTCCTAGTCGGAGCTTCCAGGGTTAGAGCTGCCGATGAAGGACAGGTGGTCGAGACGGTCGAGGATCAGACCCTCCCGTAGAGCCCACGGACAGATCTCGAAGGCGGGCAGGTCGAAGATGTCGAGGCACGCCTCGGCGACCAGCGCACCGGGCACGATCTGATGGGCCCGTGACGGGCTGACCCCGGGCAGCTCGGAGAGCTCCTCGAGCGACATCTCCAGCAGCTTCGGGATCCATTCGCGCAGCTCGGACAGCGGCAGCTGGCGGCGCACCCGCAGCCCCTCACCGCTCGGCGCGGCACCGCATATGCGTGCCAGCGAGCGGAACGTCTTCGAGGTCGCGACCGCCATGTCCGGGTGTCCGTCGCGCAGTATCTTGCCCGCGTCTTCGGCGATCGAGGCGCGGATCGTCCGGCGCAGCTCCCGCAGCTCCTCCTCGGTCGGCCGGTCACCGAAGTAGCTGCGCGCGAGCCGGCCGGCGCCCAGCGGCAGCGACCAGGCGACGTACGGCTGCTCATCCAGGCCGGCCGCGATCTCCAGGGACCCACCGCCGATGTCGAAGACGGCGAGCCGTCCGGCCGACCAGCCGAACCAGCGGCGTACGGCCAGGAAGGTCAGCCGCGCCTCGTCGTCGCCCGGAAGGACCTCGATCTCGACCCCGGTCTCGGCATGTACGCGGTCGAGCACCTGCTGCGAGTTGCCGGCATCGCGCACCGCCGAGGTCGCGAACGCCAGCATCTCCGAGACGCCCTTCTCCTCCCCCACCGCGACCGACTCACGGGTGAAGGCGGTCAGCGCCTCGATCCCGGCCTCGGTGACATCGCCGGCCTCGTCGAGGTGCTCAGCCAGCCGCAACGGCTGCTTGAAGGAGTACGCCGGTGACGGGGCTGCCCCGCCGTGGGCGTCGACCACGAGCAGGTGTCCCGTGTTCGATCCAATGTCGAGTACGCCCAGACGCATAGGTCGACTTTAGTGCCACACCCTCATCCGCGCGGAACCCCTGTGCATGGACGAGGCGCTACCAGCGATCGCGCTTGTGCACCTTGTACGTCACCGGCATCTGCCATCCCAGGTGGCTCGCAATCCGATCGCCTGCGTAGCCGGGGATCGAATCCTGAATCATCCCCACGACGAAGTCCGTGAAGGACAAGTCGTACGCGGTCCACTCCAGGAATCCTCGGTCGAAGACGATGATCGGCATCGAGTCGTCCGCCAAGTCCCAACAGTATTGGTTGGCGTCACTCGACACCGCCCAGCACAGCAACCTCGGCGAAGCCCCAGCGAGCCGCCCAACTTTGGGCACCGTCTCGATCTCCCAGCCATGTTGGGCATCTCGGGTCTCGATCGCCATGTCGAAAACCCCGACATCCCCGAGATCGGCGGTGGGAGCCGCACTCGCAAGGTGGTCGCCGAGTGTCTCGGCGTCGGCATCTCGCATGGCTTCGAGGTCGGCGGTCGGAGCCATGATCGACAGGTAGTCACCGAGCTCCCCGGGACCCACGTCTCGCATGAAGTCGACGTAGTCCACCGGGGGCACGCGTCCCCACTCCTCAGAGATCGCTGCCCAGTCAAAGGTCCGCGGCCGAGCATCAACCACTCGGATCAGCGATGCGATATCCATGATTGTCACGGCGATGAACTAGAACGGCCCGAGGCGCGGGAGCAACTTCTTCATGGCCTCGACAATGCCCATCGCGTCGTCCAGGGCCTGGCGGGTCTCACCAACGGTGATAGGCGCGTCACCCAGGGACGGGTACTCGGTGTCGTGCCGACGCAACCGCATGGGCCCGAACGGGCGTACCACGCCGGCGGCACGTCCCAACTGAGCCTGGACGGCCTGCTGGGTCGCCTTGTGGGCGCCGATCTCCGAGCGTGCGTGCGGTCGAAGTCCCTGCTTGGCGAGGGTTGCGGTGAGCGCCTTCCGTGCTGCGTCGTAGATCAGCGGGAACGCGGAGGTCGGATGTGTGTCCATCATCAGCTTTGCTGCTTCGAGGTGCTCGTCGGCGTGACTCATCAGCAGATCAGCATGCTCCGACGACGGGGCGACCCGCTCGAGATCACCGTGGTCGATCATCGTCTCGATCTCTGCGTCGCCTTGAGGCCAGTGTCCTGGCGCCGCTTCAGGCTGGTCAGCCATCGCCGCTTCCCATCAGATGAACAAGAGGACGGGCCATGATCGTCGCCTTGAAGGAGCCCCCGTCAGCCGTCCACGCCTCCGGCGTCACCACACGGTAGTTCACCTCGCGACGCAGCGTCCGCTCGACAGGCTCGATCGCTTCGAACAGCTCGTCGCGGTCGGGGGTCCCGATCACCACCAGGTCGATGTCCCCCGGCACGGCGCCTGGCTGTTGGGCATAGCGAGCCGCCCACGAGCCGTGGATGAAGGCCTCGTCGATCCCCGATACCTGTTCGAGTGCCTCGCGGAGCAGCCCGACGGGCCCGAAGGTCAGCGCCATGACCTCAGCCAGCGGGCGGTACAGCGGATGGTCCGTGGTGGGGGTGACGGCCCGATTGCGCCCGCGTGCCGTGCTCTTGACCAGGCCCGCTTCCTCGAGACGATCGACTTCGCGCTTGACCGTCGGCACCGTCGTACCGACCGCCGCCGCAATCTCGGACAGGCTCGGCTGCTCGTCGGGGTGAAGCAACACCCACGCCAGCACTTCTCCCTGCAGCCGCGAACGCAGCAGCGGCAGAAGAGTCGGACTCGACGTTTTCATAAAACGAACCATACCGTGCGTTTTACGAAAACGTCACCCAGTTCAGCGGTCGGCGGTGGCCACAGCGCGCTCGGGGCTGGCTGCCGCAGCGGGCACCGGCCGCTCCCCGATCCGGGCGTTGACCGCCCCGGCGAGCACGACCACGAGCGCGGCGGCGGCGGGCAGGGCCAGGGCCGCCTCGGTGCCCCAGCGTTCGGCGATGCCGCCGGTGATCGCGGAGGCGAGGGACTGGCCGAGGATCACCGCGGAGCCGAGCATGGTCATCACGGTGGCCGACCGGCCGACCGGGCTGCGGCGGGCACCGAGGCCGTACTGGGTGACCAGCGTCGGGCCGATCCCGAGACCGATGACGAGCAGCGCGACCACCATCCCGGTGACCGACGACACTCCTGGCAGCACAAGGGCGCCGGCGAGCATCAGCCCGCCGAAGACCAGCCAGCGCGCGGCCGAGGTGAAGCCCACCGGGAAGACGGCGACGCCCAGCGCCAGTGCAGCCGAGCCGACGCCCATCGCGGCGTAGACCACGCCTGCCTCCTCGGGGCGTCCGTGGTCGGCCATGAACGCGGTCAGCGAGGTGAGCATCGAGCCGAAGAAGAGCCCGACGCCGAGGATGCCGACCACGATGACGACCACGTTCGGACGGGCGAGCTCACGCACGGAGCCAGCGGCCGGCGTACGGCCGGACGAGGCCTGTGCGGTCGCGGCGCTCGGGTGGAGGGCGAACGCGGAGACGAAGACCAGGGTGAGCACCGCGGCGGCGACGACCGGCGCCCACGGGTCGATCGTGACGGCGAGGACGCCCGCGACGACGGGACCGACGATGAAGACGATCTCGTCGGCCGCCGACTCGTAGGCCATGGTCGAGTTGATCACTCGCACGCGGCGTCCCGGGACGATGCACGCGGAGATGATCGCCACCAGCCGGGACCGCGAGAGCGGTGCGATCTGCGGGGCGGTCGCGCCGACCAGGAACGCCACGCCCAGCACGGCCGCGTCGGGCAGCGGGCTGTAGACCACCCAGGCCATCGCGGCCAGCATCGCGCTGCTCGCGACGCCGACCACCAGCAGCACTAGGCGCTGGCCGAACCGGTCGACCGCGGCGCCGAGAAGCGGGCCGCACGTCGCGGCTCCGATCCCGACCATCGCCGAGTTCAGACCGCCGAGCGCCAGCGAGTCGCGGCCCGCGACGACCAGCGTCAGCACGCCGATGACCATCATCGCGTACGGCATCCGCGCGACCAGCGCGAGTGGGAAGTACGTCCCTCCGACGGCGCGCACCAGACTCTGCTCGCCCTGCTGTGACATCTCTTTCGAACCTCCCGCTGCGAACCGCGGCTCTGTGCCGCCTTGGTCCGCCGGCGGGGCCAGCGCGAGGTGATACACACAATGGATACGGAGCGGTGGCTCCGTACCTACAAGTTTACGCCGCCCACCCCGGCCACCCGAATCGCCGAGGTGGGCGCCGGTCAGGGCTCGAGATCGACCATCCCGGTGCCGCTGAGGATGTCGAGCGGCACCGACACCTGGTCGTGCGCGATCCTCCAGGTGCCGTCGATCTTGCGCAGCCCGTACGTGACCCGCACCCACATACCGACCGTGGCGACGCCGTTCTTCATCGTCCCGCTGAGACGGCCGAAGGCATGCCCGAACGCCACGTCGCCACCCATGGTGAGCGCGAGGTCCCGCAGTTCGTAGTCCACGGTCTCGAAGACCTCGAAGACCCTCGCCCAGTTGGCGAGCTTCGCCCCGATCCCGACGTGCTGGAGCGGCGGTTCGACGTCGAAGGAGACGACATCGGTGGCGTACGGCTCTCGCAGGGCCTCGAGGTCCTTGGCCCGCAGCCCTTCGACGACCTTCTCGATCTGCCGCCGGATCGCGGCCTCCTCGTGCGCGCTCACCGACCTGCCTCGGCCCCGACCAGGCTGCCCTCGCGCAGCCGAGCGAGCGCGGTGCTCCACGCGACGACCTGATCCAGCGTGGCGGCCAACGCAGCCGCGTGCCGCTCCCCGGGCACGAAGGTGGTGTGGTTCTCGAAGTCGGCGAACAGCGAGAGCTCCACCGGGCGGCTCACGTCGGCCATGCCCAGCGCCCCGCAGACCGTACGCAGCTGGGCAACCGCCCGAGCGCCGCCGCTGACTCCGTACGAGACGAATCCGACCGCCTTGTTCTCCCACTCCGCACAGGCGTGGTCGATGGCGTTCTTCAGGACCCCAGGCATACCGCCGTTGTACTCCGGGGTCACGATCACGAAACCGTCGAACGGGGCGATCCGCGCGGCCCAGTCGCGGGTGTGCTGGTTGGCCGACGGCCCGAACATCGGCGGCACCGCCTCGTCCAGGTGCGGGAGCGGGTGGTCGAGCAGATCGACCAGCTCGAAGGTCGCGTCGTCGCGATGCGACGCCAGATCATGGACCCACTGGGCGACCTGTGCGCCGTTGCGGTTGGGGCGGGTGCTGCCGAGGATGATGCCGATGCTGATCACTTCCGGACTCCTTGTTCTCCGTGATGGGTCTGCTGTCCCTCCGACGAAGGAGACGTACGGAATGTCAGGGCGGTCTCACAGATCGGGTCGATGTTTCGTCGGTAGGGATGTAGACCTGCAGACGAAGGAGCCGCCATGACCGACCCGCACCTCGCCGAGGTGATCAGCGAGCGCCGCCAGCTGATCAATCTCGCCTACCGCCTGCTCGGCTCGCTCGCCGAGGCCGAGGACGTCGCGCAGGAGACCTACACCCGCTGGTACGCCCTGTCCGAGCGGCAACGGGAGGCGATCGCCTCTCCCGGCGCCTGGATGACCTCGGTCGCCAGCCGGATCTGCCTGGATCTCCTCGGCTCCGCACGCGCCCGACGGGAGCACTACGTGGGCGACTGGATCCCGGAGCCGGTCCCCGGCGGCTGGCTCGACGGCACCGGATCTGCGCAGGCCGACCCCGCCGACCGGGTCACCCTCGACGAGTCGATCAGCATGGCCTTCCTGGTGGTGCTGGACTCGATGACCCCCGCCGAGCGGGTCTCGTTCGTCCTGCACGACATCTTCCGCTACACCTTCGCCGAGATCGCCGAGGTCGTCGGCCGCACCCCGGCGGCCTGCCGCCAGCTCGCCTCCAGCGCCCGCCGCCGCATCGACACCTCCCGGGACCCGTCGATCGCAGAGCGCGCCGACCTGGTCCGGGGCTTCAAACAGGCCTGGGAGTCCCGCGACATCGAGGCCCTCGTCGGGCTGCTCGACCCCCAGGCGATCGCCACCGCCGACGGCGGCGGCCTGGCCCTGGCCTTCCTCGAACCGATCAGCGGCGCCGAACAGATCGCCGGTGCCTGGATGGACATCGCCGCTCGCGGCCCAGCGGTGACCCTGAGCGAATGCACGGTCAACGGCCAGCCCGGCCTGGTCGGAGAGCTCGACGGCGCCACCGTCTCCGTCTACGCCTTCGACGTCGCCGACGGCCGCATCACCCGCA
The DNA here is from genome assembly GCF_040639295.1 of Nocardioides sp. NPDC023903. Classification (NCBI taxonomy): domain Bacteria; kingdom Bacillati; phylum Actinomycetota; class Actinomycetes; order Propionibacteriales; family Nocardioidaceae; genus Nocardioides; species Nocardioides sp. NPDC023903. The sequence continues at coordinate 156,157 of NZ_JBEZZS010000005.1, forward strand.
TCTGGGCCGTACGCAACCCCGAGAAGCTGCGCCTTTGGGCCTGACGCGCAGATGCCTGAGCACTTCATCAATCAGGATCATCACGACTACGGAGTAGGCCCGCGGTTGTCATCGCTCGGCCCAATCGAGGCGACCCGGTCGTTCAGAAGCCGGATCCAAGGGCTGTCATCACCACGGTTGTACGTGGCGGTCCGAGCACTTGGGGCTGTCTCGATCAAGTGCAGAAGCGTCCAGGCCAGGCCATGACAATCGTCCGGCCCAAAGACGGCGACCAAGGCGTTGGCCTCCTCGTCCGACAACGGCTTCGACAGCCGAGAGAGCAGGGTTTCTGCTTCGTTGATCTGCTTGTCGCTGCTGTCTTCCGATGGCAGCGAGCCAAACCGAACGAGATCAAGTACTTCTTGTCGCATCATTGGCGCTCCGCCGACCGTTCGCGCATCAGCCTGAACACATCATCAGCACTGACAGCGGCCTCGAACGGCCCGAAGTCCCGCTGAAACATTTCCCGCCGGCGAACGTAGCCCGTGAGCAACTCTTCGACCTTTGTGGCATCTTCGACATTGAAGCGCCTCTTCGCCGTGGGATCGACGACCTCACCGTTGCCCGCGTATGCGAGGACGTCAAAGACGCGACGAATCTGGGAAACCACGTCGGTCGGATTGCTGAACGACACCCGCAGACCGACTGAAGGGGCAGGCACGTCGACCTCCATGTCGATCCAATAACGCTGGCCTCGTATCACGAGGCGACCTTCTCCCCGCCTCTCGGCACCGGCGTCCACCAGAGCCGAGACATACGGTGCAGACGTCCCAGCGGCAGGAACGGCTCGGTACACAGCGGACTCGACGCCCATCATGACCCTTTCGCTCGACGTACAACCGGTCGGCGATCTGGACGCTGGTCGCCGTTGTGTAGAGCACTCATCGAACTCCGCTTTGTGAAAGATTCACAAAGCTGGACCCTCTGTCCTAGCCGCCCGCACCTTAGGCTCAGCAGTCATCCAGCCACCTCGCCGCACTTGATTAGCGCAGGGGCTGCCACTCCGACCATTCAAAGTCAACACCGAGAGCAACCATGAAGTCCTCTGGTGTCGAGACGGCATCGGCAGCGACGGCGAGGCTGAGTAGATCGGGTGAGTTGTGTCCGCTGCCGATCATCGCGACTTCACCTGACTCAACCTGGAACGCAGCGACCTCCACCTGAAGACCGTCGAAGTCCACGACATCGAACGTGAGCCCAGCGGACTTCAGGTCCGCCTTACTGACCTTGAACGCAGCGACCTCTCCCCACCTCACGTCGTCGACGTCTGCCCAAGACAACAGGACCACTCGACTCACAAAGGCTCCGTCCGTCGCTCGTACACGGAATGCCCCATCCCCACCCGACACCACAGTCGTCATCCGCGCGCCAGATGACCAGTCATGCGGGCGGTACGCAATCACGACGTAGGCTTGGCAGGTGCCTGAGGTACCCCTGGATTTCCCGCGTGCGTGGGTGGAGTTCGTGAGCCCCGACGACCCGGACGAGCGGATGCGCTGCGACCTGACCTGGTTGACGTCTGCGTACTCCTGCATCTTCGGCAACGGCTGCCCGGGGATGTTCAAGAGCTCGCCGGACGTGGGGTGCTGCACGCTCGGGGCGCACTTCGCCGACGAGGAGGACGAGGCCCGGACGGCGGAGTTCGTGCGGAAGCTGACCCCGGATCTGTGGGAGCAGCACCCGAGGCGCGAGGTGAAGAGCGACGACTGGGTCGAGCTCGACGACGAAGGCGAGCGGAAGACCCGGGTAACGGATTTTCGCGGGCAGGAGTCGTGCGTGCTGGCCAACCGGCCGGACTTCGCCGGCGGATCGGGGTGCGCGCTCCACATCCTGGCCGCGGCCGAGGGCCGGGAGCACTTCGAGACGAAGCCGGACGTGTGCTGGCAGCTGCCGATCCGGCGTACGTTCCGCGACGTCGAGCTGACCGACGGGACGACCTACACCGAGGTGACGATCACCGAGTACGACCGGCGCGGCTGGGGTCCGGGCGGCCACGACCTGGACTGGTACTGCTCCGGCAACACCGAGGCCCATGTCGCCGTCGAGCCCGTCTACCTCACCAACCAGGCCGAGCTGACCGAGCTGATGGGCAAGGCGGCGTACGCCGAGCTCGTCCGTCACTGCGAGGCGCACGTCCGGTCGAGGTCCGCGCTGGCGCTCCATCCCGCCAGCCCGCGCTGAGCGGCACTGAACCCCGGGGTGTATCTCGACATCAAGAGATAGTGACCCTGGATTGGTCTCTCTCTCAGCGAGAGTTCAGAATCGTTACATGCGCCTGGACCATGTTTCGTACGCTGCAGGACCCGATGGCTTGGTACAGACCGCCAAGCAGCTCGGTGAGCTGCTCGGCCAGGAGTTCGTCGACGGCGGCGTCCACCCCCGCTTCGGCACCCGTAACTACATCCTCCCGATGCGCGGCGGCCTCTACCTCGAGGTCGTCGAGGCACTCGAGCACCCGGCCAGCGACAAGGCCCCGTTCGGGCAGGCCGTCAAGGCCCGCTCCGCGCTCGGTGGCGGCTGGATCGGCTTCGTGATCGGCGTCGACGACATGACCCCGATCGAGGAGCGGCTCGGCCGCAAGGCCGTCCCCGGCAACCGTCACCTCCCCGACGGCCGCGAGCTCCACTGGCAGCAGATCGGCATCAACGGCCTGATCGCCGACCCGCAGCTGCCCTACTTCATCAAGTGGGAGACCCCCGATCTCCACCCCGGCAACGCCGGATCGGACATCACCCTCACGTGCCTGGAGATCTCCGGCGACCCCGAGCGGGTCAAGGACTATCTCGGTGACGAGCTGAAGGAACGCGTCGACCCGTGGACCGGCAAGCCCGCCGAGAACGTCCACATCGACTGGGTCGCCGAGCACGGCACTCCCGGCCTCCTGGCCGCGCAGTTCGTCACGCCCCGCGGCGAGGTCCGGATCTGACCAGGCTCGACCTGCCGGGGGCGACGGGCGCGATCCCGTCCCCCAACATCTGGAACCACACCGCGACGTACGAGATCGAGAACCGTGCGCTCGACCCGCACGGCCGGCTCTGGGCCGCCATGGCCGAGACCGGGCCGTGGGCCGGACGCGACGTCCTCGACCTGGGCTGCGGGACCGGGTTCTACCTGCCCAAGTTCGCCGAGACCGCCCGCGCCGTCACCGGCATCGAGCCCCATCCAGACCTCGTGACGCTGGCCCGGCGGCGTACGAAACGACTCTCGAACGTCACCGTCCACAACGGGATCGCGCAGCGGCTGCCGCTGCCGCCGGCGTCGGTCGACGTCATGCACGCCCGCTGGTCCTACTTCTTCGGCCCCGGCTCGGAACCGGGGCTCGGCGAGCTCGACCGGGTGATGCGCCGCGGCGGCGTGGCGATGGTGATCGACAACGACGGCTCCCGGTCGAGCTTCGGCGCGTGGTTCCGCCGCGGCTACCCGAAAGTCCCACCGCCCGACGAGCAGGAGCGGTTCTGGTCGAGGCACGGCTGGACGCGCCTCCCCGTCGACATGGACTGGTCCTTCGGCTCGCGCGCGGACCTGGAGGCGGTCGTACGCATCGAGTTCGACGCCGCCACCGCGGCCGCGATCCTGGAAGAACACCAGGGGACGTATGTCGACTACGCGGTGAACCTCTGGTGGAAGCGTTTCTGAATCACCGCCCGCCGCCGAGGAAAACGCGTGACCATTGAGACTCCCCCCAAGGAAAGGAGTTTCACCATGCACCACATCCCACGGCTCGGGCGTCGGCTCGGCACGGTCATCGGCACCCTCCTTCTCACGGTCGCGGCCTCGCTCGCCGCGGTCAGCGTCACGGCCGCGCCGGCTCACGCCGACGCCTGCTACACCTGGAGCGGCACCCTGCAGCAGGGGTCCTCGGGCGGCGCGGTCACCCAGCTGCAGATCCGGGTCGCCGGATGGGCGGCCTCCGGCACGGTCTTCTCGATCGACGGGTCCTACGGCCCGGCGACGACGACTGCGGTCCGCAACTTCCAAGCCGCCTACGGGCTCGCCGCCGACGGCGTGGCCGGGGCGAACACGTTCAACAAGATCTACGCGCTCCAGGACGACGACTGCACCCCGGTCCACTTCGCGTGGAGCGAGGTCGACGACGTCTGCTACGGGGGCTGGCCGACGCCGATCTCCGGCGTGACCGTCGCGCAGGTCAAGGCCAACCTGATGCAGGCGATGTGGCGAGCCGAGGCGATCCGGCACCGGCTCGGCGACAACCCACTGCGGGTGACCTCCGCCTACCGCTCGAAGGCGTGCAACGACGCCGTCGGCGGCGCCTCCAACAGCAACCACCTCTACGGCCGGGCCATGGATCTGGTGCCCGGCAGCAGCGCGACGACCATGTGCGGCATCGCGCGGGCCTCACGCCAGTCGTTCCCGCAGGTGCTCGGGCCGGGCTACCCCGACCACAGCGACCACATCCACCTCGGCATCCAGTCGAGCGTCTTCCACAGCGCCTCGCAGTGCTTCTGACCCGCTCAGGGTGACTCGGTGAGCTGGTCGGGATCGGCATCGGTCCCGACCAGCTCGCGGAGCTTGTCGTTGACGTCCCAGATCCCGACGTTCATCCCGGCGGTCACGGTCGCACCGCGCCGCCAGTAGGCGATGAACTCGTCACCGTCGGTGTCGCCGCGGAGCAGCACCTCGTCCTCGGGCGCGGAGCGGCCGACGTACTCCATCGAGAACTCGAACTGGTCGGTGAAGAAGTAGGGCTGCCAGTCGTACGCGCCGCCCTTCCCCAGCATCGACCGCGCCGCCAGCCGGCCCTGCCGGATCGCGTTGTCCCAGTGCTCGACCCGCAGCGGGCCGTGCACGGTGTGGTTCGCGAGCGCGACGTCGCCTGCGGCGAAGACCCGAGGATCAGACGTACGCAGCCCCTCGTCGACCACGATGCCGTCACCGACCTCGAGGCCGGCGTCCGCGGCCAGCGCCGTGGCCGGTGCCGCACCGACGGCGACGAGGACGATGTCGGCGGGGATCGTGCCGGCGCTGGTGCGTACGGCTTTCGGCTCGATCGCCTCGACGGTCGTCCCGGTGTGGATCTTGACGCCGTGGCGGGCGTGGAGATCGGCGACGTGCTCGCCGAGCACCGGGCCGAGGACGTTGAGCAGCGGCTGCGCGGCCGCTTCGAGCACGACCGCCCTCCCGCCGAGCGCGGTGACCGATGCCGCGACCTCGAGCCCGATCCAGCCGCCGCCGACCGTGACGACCCGAGTGCCGGGCTTGATCGCGTCCTTGAGACGGCGGGCGTCCTCGACGGTGCGGAGGGTCGCCGCGTTCTCGATGCCGGGGATCGGCGGCGTCTTCGGCTCTGCGCCGGTGGCCAGGAGCAGGGTGCCGAAGGGCAGCTCGTCGCCGTTGTCGAGCGTGACGGTCCCGTTGTCCAGGTTCAGGGCGGTCGCGGTGGTGCCGGTGAGGACGGTGACGTCCTTCTCGGCGTACCACGCCTCGTCGCGGGAGAGCTTGAACTCCTTGGCGCCGGCCAGGAAGTCCTTGGAGAGCTGCGGTCGCTCGTAGGGCAGCTCCGGTTCCTTCCCGACCAGGGTCAGGCGGCCGGTGTCCCCCTCCTCGCGAAGGGTTTCGATGGCGCTGACCGCGGCGAGACCAGCACCGATGACGACGATCTCCTCAGTTCCCATGACGCCATCGTCGCTCGGAAGCCGTGAACTAAGAAGACCCTCGGACGGTCAAGGCGGGTTTCAGCATCACGCCGGGCGCGGCGTAGGACGGGGTGGCGAGGAGCTCCTCGAGCGCCTTGACCAGCTCGCGCGCGGCCTCCTCCAGCGGAGGACGTACGGAGGTGATGCCCGGCGGCACCGTCTGAGCGACCTGGGAGTCGTCGAAGCCGACGACCGCGATGTCCTCACCGAGCCGCAGCCGCCGCTCGAAGAGCGCGTGGAGCACGCCCATCGCGAGCGTGTCGGAGGCGCAGACGAGCGCGGTGGGTTCGGTCTCGTCGAGGATCGCGTCGGCGGCAGCCTTGCCCGAGCTGATCGAGTCCTCCGTACGCGAGGCCAGGCCGGTGGTCGAGAGACCGTGGGTGTGCATCGCGTGGATCCAGCCGCTTCGTCGCTCCTCACCCAGGAGCGAGTCCTTGTGCCAGCCGATCCAGGCGATCTTGGAGTGACCACGCTCGATCAGGTGCTCGGTGGCGATCTCGGCACCGTAGGCGAGGTCGACGTCGACCCAGGGGTGCTTGGCGTCGGGCTGGGTCCACGGGCGCCCGAAGGAGACGAAGCGGGCTCGCCGCGACTGCAACCAGGTCGTCTGCTGGCCGCCGAGGTGGGTGTCGGTCACGACGAACGCGTCGACCGCGGTCGACCTGAGCAGCTCGTCGTAGCCGTCGAGCGGGTCGGCGGGGTCACCATAGAAGAGGAGTACGTGGTAGCCGGTCTCGGCCGCGGCCTCGACGAAGGAGTGGACGAACCGGTCCATCATCGCGTTGGCCGTGCCCTCCTGGAGGGCCGGCATCCTCAGGCCGATCAGGTGGCTCGCTCGCGTGCGCAGGCTGCGCGCGGCGCGGTTGGGCTGGTAGCCGAGCTTGTCGATCGCGTCCTGCACCCTGGCCAGGGTGTCGGCGCGCAGCAGATCGGGGTTGTTGACCGCGTTGGAGACCGTCTGCCGGGACACGCCGGCCAGCTCCGCGACGTCCGCCAGGGTCGGCGGAGCGGCCGAGATATGACCGCCGGAACGCGGCACCGCCACGCTCTGCCTCCCTTGATGCCGATGTGGAACTCTGGATCGTTCCAAGCCATGGTAACGAAGGCTGACCCGTCACGATGCCTTCGGCCCCATTCCTGTCGGTGCCGTGGTCTAGGTTGCTGGGCATGGCTACCGCTCGCTCGTCCAAACGCGCCACCTACCGCTGCTCCGAGTGCGGTTGGGAGACCGCGAAGTGGGTCGGTCGCTGCGGCGAGTGTCAGGCGTGGGGGTCGGTCGCCGAGGCGGCCGCCCCGATCGGACGTACGCAGGCGACACCGGTCTCGACCGCGGCGGTCCCGATCGGCACGGTGTCGGTGACCGAATCGGAGCGGCGTACGTCGGGCGTGCCGGAGCTCGACCGGGTCCTCGGTGGCGGGCTGGTGCCGGGAGCCGCGATCCTGCTGGCCGGCGAGCCGGGCGTCGGGAAGTCGACGTTGCTGCTCGAGGTGGCGGCGCAGACGGCGCGCTACGGACGCCGGGCGCTCTACGTGACGGGTGAGGAGTCCGCCTCACAGGTGCGGCTGCGGGCCGACCGGACCAACGCGATCCAGGACGAGCTCTACCTCGCCGCCGAGACCGATCTCGGCGCGGTGCTGACCCACATCGAGGAGAGCCGGCCCGAGCTGATCGTGGTCGACTCGGTGCAGACCATCGGCGCCTCCGGTGTCGAGGGCGTTCCCGGTGGGGTGACCCAGGTGCGCGAGGTGGCGGCGGCGCTGATCCGGGTGGCCAAGACCCGCAACATCACTACCGTCGTGGTCGGCCACGTGACCAAGGACGGGGCGATCGCCGGGCCACGGGTGCTGGAGCACCTGGTCGACGTCGTCCTCCACTTCGAGGGTGCACGCGACTCACGGTTCCGGATGGTGCGGGCGATGAAGAACCGTTTCGGCCCGGTCGATGAGGTGGGCTGCTTCGACCTGTCCTCGGAGGGCATCGTCGCGGTCACCGACCCCTCAGGGCTCTTCGTGGAGACCCATCACGTCTCGGTCCCCGGCACGTGCGTCACCGTGACGATGGAGGGTCGCCGGCCGCTGCTCGCCGAGATCCAGGCACTGACCGTGCTCGGCGCGGAGGAGCGGGCGAAGCGTACGACCTCGGGGTTGGACGGCTCCCGGCTCGCGATGATCCTCGCGGTGCTGCAGCGCCACGCGCGAGTCGGTCTCTCGGGTCGCGACGTGTTCGCCTCGACGGTCGGCGGGGCCCGGATCAGCGATCCGGCCGCCGACCTGGCGCTGGCGCTCGCGGTCGCCTCCAGCCACACCGGCACGCCGACGCCGCGCGGGGTGGTGGCGCTCGGGGAGATCGGCCTCGCCGGCGAGCTGCGTCGGGTGCGCGATCTCGACCAGCGGCTCTCCGAAGCGGCACGGCTCGGGTTCACCGTGGCCGTCGTTCCGGCCGACCCCGGAACCCCGGTGCCCAACCGTCCCAATGAGCGCGAAGTCGACGGGATGCGTGTCTTTGAGGTGCACAGCATCAGTGGTGCGCTGGAATTCCTCCGCTTGGTGTGATCGGCTTGGTGACTCGTGGCCGAACGTTCTCGGCATTACGGTTGGATCCACGGTTAGAATCGCCCCATCCCACTCCGAAAGGAATCTCGTGCCCGCCGACCGCACCGCGGACTCAATCCGACTGCGCGAGACGCTTGCCCTGATCGCGCCCGGGACACCGCTGCGTGACGGGCTCGAGCGGATCCTCCGCGGCCGCACCGGCGCGCTGATCGTGCTCGGCTACGACAAGATGGTCGATGGGATATCGACCGGTGGCTTCACGCTCGACGTTCCGTTCACCTCCACCGGCCTGCGTGAGCTCGCCAAGATGGATGGGGCGATCATCGTCGACGACTCGCTGAGTCGCATCGTGCAGGCCGCAGTCCACCTGATGCCCGACCACACCATCCCCTCGACCGAGACCGGCACCCGGCACCGCACCGCCGACCGGGTCGCGAAGCAGACCGGTCACCCGGTGATCTCGGTGTCCCAGTCGATGCAGATCATCGCTGCGTACGTCGGGGAGACCCGCCACGTCCTCGAGGACTCCGGTCAGATCCTCTCCCGCGCCAACCAGGCGCTGGCGACCCTGGAGCGCTACAAGCTGCGCCTCGACGAGGTGGCGTCCACCTTGTCGGCGCTCGAGATCGAGGACCTGGTGACCGTGCGCGACGTGGCCGTCGTGGCCCAGCGCCTGGAGATGGTCACCCGCATCGCCCGCGAGATCGAGGACTACGTGCTCGAGCTCGGCACCGACGGCCGGCTGCTGTCCCTCCAGCTGGAGGAGCTCATCACCGGCGTCGACGCGGAGCGCGAGATGGTCATCCGTGACTACCTCCCCCGCGGCCGTCGCGCCCGCAGCCCCGAGGAGCTGCTGGCCGAGCTCGAGGCGCTCAACTCCGCCGAGCTCGTCGACCCGGCCGCCACCGCCCGGGTCCTGGGCCTGACCACCTCCGACGCGCTCGACGGCGCCGTCGCCCCGCGCGGCTACCGCCTCCTCGCGAAGGTCCCCCGCCTCCCACCGGCCGTAGTCGACCGCCTAGTCGACCACTTCGGCACCCTGCAGAAGCTCCTTTCCGCCAGCGTCGACGACCTCCAGGCCGTCGAGGGCGTCGGCGAGCTCCGTGCCCGCTCCGTACGCGAGGGCCTCTCCCGCCTCGCCGAGTCCACCATCCTCGAACGCTACGTCTGACCCCTCGCCGAGGCGTCACCCGCGTCGGCCGAGGCGTCAGCTACGTCGGTCGAGCCGGCACCCCGGTGCCATCTCGGCCGACGGGCGTGACGCCTCGGCAGCTAGTTGACCGGGGAGTCGGGTTCCGTACGCGACAGGGCGGAGCCGGGCTTGTAGAGGCCGAAGGTGGCCGATGACGGTTCGCCACCGAGGGCGGAGGCGACGATCACGAAGAAGTTCGGCTTCACCCACGGGCCGTGGTCGGTGCACTCGCCGGCGACGACGCGACGGCCGGTCCAGGTCAGGGGCAGCGTGGTGACGACGTCGCGACGTACGACGATCTCCTTGGTCGGCACCGCCTTGGCGCAGTCGACCGTCGACCAGACCAGGTCGCCGCCCTTCTGCGAGATCCGCACCTGAAGCGCGTCCGCGGACAGCTTCCAGGTGCACGCAGACGCCTTCACGGTGCGCAGCTGCAGCGGGATGGTGACGTTGTCGTAGGAGTAGCCGTCGGAGACGGCCGGCTCGACGATGATGTCGGAGGGCGAGCACTCGCCGGTCGGCTCCGGTGGCGCACTGCTCTTCGACTTCTTGGGCTTGTTGTTGCCGCCCGCGTTGCCCGCCTCCTTCGACGGCTTCGCGCTGGGCGTCGGCGTGACCGTCACGGTCGCGGTGGGCTCGTCGGCCACGGGGGTCGCGGTGTCGTCCACCCCGTCGGAACCGCTGAGGAAGAACCGCGAGATCCCGACGATCAGGAGCAGGACGATGCCGAGCACCGCCAGCCGCCGGCGCCAGTAGACCGAGGCCGGCAACCGTCCTCCAGTCCTTCTCGAGCGGGCCATAGGCGACACCGTAATGATCCCGTGCCCGGGTTTCGGGGTGCCACTCCGTGGCAATACCTGTCGCACGGCACAATTCGGGTGTGACAGTTCTCCACGACGCCGTCCTGGACTGGTACGACGCCAACGCCCGCGACCTCCCCTGGCGCTCCGCGACCGCGACACCGTGGTCGGTGATGGTCAGCGAGTTCATGCTCCAGCAGACCCCGGTCTCCCGCGTACTCCCCGTCCACGAGGCCTGGCTGGAGCGCTGGCCGACCCCGGCCGACCTCGCCGCGGAGCCGACCGGCGAGGCCGTACGCGCCTGGGGCCGCCTCGGCTACCCCCGTCGGGCGCTGCGGCTGCACGCGGCCGCCACCGCGATCGTCGAGCACCACGACGGCGAGGTGCCGGCCACGTACGACGAGCTGATCGCGCTCCCGGGCGTCGGCGACTACACCGCAGCGGCGATCGCCACCTTCGCCTACGGCAAGCGCCACGTGGTCCTCGACACGAACGTACGCCGCGTCTTCGCCCGGACCCTGAGCGGCGTCGAGTTCCCCGCGCAGTCGGTCAACAAGGCCGAGCGCGAGCTCGCAGCCGGCGTACTCCCGCAGGACGAGCCGACCGCCGCCACCTGGTCGGTCGCCGTCATGGAGCTCGGCGCCCTCGTCTGCACCGCAGCCAACCCGTCCTGCACCCGCTGCCCGGTCGCCGACCAGTGCGCCTGGCGCGCCGCCGGCCACCCGGCGTACGACGGGCCGCCTCGCAAGGTCCAGACCTGGGCCGGCACAGACCGTCAGTGCCGCGGCCGCCTGATGGCCGTTCTCCGTGACGCCGACTCCCCCGTCCACCGCAGCCGCCTCGACGTCGTCTGGTCCGACGAAACCCAACGCCAACGGGCTCTGGAAGGTCTCCTGAAAGACAACCTCGCCACCGAAGTGGAACCAGACTTCTTCGCCCTCCCCTAACCAACCGCCGAAACCGCAGAAATGGCGGACGAAACTCTACTTTCGTCCGCCACAACTAACGACTCGGCCGCCAATTCGACCTACTCGGGGAAAAGACAACGCCCCGGCCGCTATGGCCGGGGCGTTGCTTTGTCGGACTACTCGGAATCCGGCTTGGGCTTCTCGATGTTCGTCGGCTCATCCTGGTCGGGGAGCTCGATATCGGAGACCGTCGCACCCTCCAGCGGAGGTACGTCCGGGACGACGGAGCGCTTCTGGCCCTTGAAGGTGAACTGCGCGGCAGGACCCTCACCCTCGACGTCGACCAGCACGATCTCACCGGGGCCGATGTCGCCGTAAAGCATCTTCTCGGCGAGCACGTCCTCGAGCTCGCGCTGAACCGTGCGGCGCAGCGGACGAGCACCCAGGACCGGGTCGAAGCCGCGCTCGGCGAGCACCTTCTTCGCGGCCGTGGTGAGCTCGATGCCCATGTCGCGGTCCTTGAGACGGATCTCGACGGCGGCGATCATGTTGTCGACCATCGCGACGATCTGCTCCTGCGACAGCGGCGGGAACACGATGACCTCGTCGACACGGTTGAGGAACTCAGGCCGGAAGTGCTGCTTGAGCTCGTCGGAGACCTTGGACTTCATCCGCTCGTAGGAGCCCGCGACGTCGCTGGCCTGGGAGAAGCCCAGGTTGACCGACTTCGCGATGTCCCTCGTGCCGAGGTTGGTCGTCATGATGATGACCGTGTTCTTGAAGTCGACCACCCGGCCCTGGGAGTCGGTCAGGCGACCTTCCTCCAGGATCTGCAGCAGCGAGTTGAAGATGTCCGGGTGAGCCTTCTCGACCTCGTCGAAGAGGACCACGGAGAACGGCTTGCGGCGCACCTTCTCGGTGAGCTGGCCACCCTCCTCGTAGCCGACGTAGCCCGGAGGCGAACCGAAGAGCCGCGAGACGGTGTGCTTCTCGCCGAACTCCGACATGTCGAGCTGGATCAGCGCATCCTCGTCGCCGAAGAGGAACTCGGCGAGCGTCTTGGACAGCCACGTCTTACCGACACCGGACGGACCGGCGAAGATGAACGAACCGCCGGGGCGCTTCGGGTCCTTCAGGCCGGCACGGGTGCGTCGGATGGCACGGGACAGCGCCTTGACCGCCTGGTCCTGACCGATGACGCGCTTGTGGAGCTCGTCCTCCATGCGGAGCAGCCGCGCGGACTCCTCCTCGTTGACCTGCACGATCGGGATGCCGGTCGCGACGGCGAGCACCTCGGCGATGAGCTCCTCGTCGACCTCGGCGACCTCGTCCATGTCGCCGGCACGCCAGGCCTTCTCACGCTCGGCCTTCTTGGCGATGAGCTGCTTCTCCTCATCGCGCAGACGGGCCGCCGCCTCGAAGTCCTGACCGTCGATCGCGGCCTCCTTGCGCTGGCGCACGTCGGCGATCTTGTCGTCGTACTCCCGCAGGTCGGCGGGGGCCGTCATCCGGCGGATGCGCAGGCGCGAGCCGGCCTCGTCGATCAGGTCGATCGCCTTGTCCGGCAGGAACCGGTCGGAGATGTAGCGGTCGGCCATGGTGACCGCAGCGACCAGAGCCTCGTCGGTGATCGTGACCCGGTGGTGGGCCTCGTAACGGTCGCGGATGCCCTTGAGCATCTCGATCGCGACCGCGATCGTCGGCTCCGGCACCTGGATCGGCTGGAAACGACGCTCGAGAGCGGCATCCTTCTCCAGGTACTTCCGGTATTCGTCCAGCGTGGTCGCACCGATGGTCTGCAGCTCACCGCGAGCCAGCATCGGCTTCAGGATGCTCGCCGCGTCGATCGCGCCCTCGGCCGCACCGGCACCGACGAGCGTGTGGATCTCGTCGATGAACAGCACGATGTCGCCGCGGGTCTTGATCTCCTTGAGCACCTTCTTCAGGCGCTCCTCGAAGTCACCGCGATAACGCGAGCCGGCGACGAGCGCGCCCAGGTCGAGCGTGTAGATCTGCTTGTCCTTGAGCGTCTCGGGAACGTTGCCCTTGACGATGTCCTGGGCCAGGCCCTCGACGATCGACGTCTTGCCGACGCCGGGCTCACCGATGAGGACCGGGTTGTTCTTCGTACGCCGCGACAGCACCTGCATCACGCGCTCGATCTGGCCTTCGCGACCGATGATCGGGTCGAGCTTGCCCTCGCGGGCGTCCTGGGTCAGGTTGCGGCCGAACTGGTCCAGCACGAGGCTGGACGACGGCGCCTCGGTCGAGGTGGTGCCGGTCGACGCAGTCGCGCCGGAGGTGCCGGCCTGGCCCTCCTTGCCCTGGAAGCCCGAGAGCAGCTGGATGACCTGCTGGCGGACCCGGTTGAGGTCGGCGCCGAGCTTCTGCAGCACCTGGGCGGCGACGCCCTCGCCCTCACGGATGAGGCCGAGCAGGATGTGCTCGGTGCCGATGTAGGAGTGGCCGAGCTGCAGCGCCTCGCGCAGGGACAGCTCGAGCACCTTCTTGGCACGCGGCGTGAACGGGATGTGCCCGGACGGTGCCTGCTGGCCCTGGCCGATGATCTCCTCGACCTGGTTGCGCACCGCCTCGAGCGAGATGTCGAGGGACTCGAGGGCCTTGGCAGCGACGCCTTCTCCCTCGTGGATCAGGCCGAGCAGGATGTGCTCGGTCCCGATGTAGTTGTGGGAGAGCATGCGGGCCTCTTCCTGGGCCAGCACGACCACCCGGCGGGCTCGGTCAGTGAACCGCTCGAACATGTACGCATCTCTCCTAAGAATTCTGGGGCGTCACCAAGATTCAACCCCGCAGACAGCCTACGCGTTCCCGACAACACAACGCGATCCGTGCGCTGAGAGCGAACACGCGTTCCGTACGCCGGACAGACGCCTGCACACAGCCGACCTCACACAAAGGCGGCTGCCGCGCCCCGGAGGGCGCGACAGCCGGACGTTCGGTGCGGTCAGACCAGTTTGTCAGTGAGCCGCTTCGAAAGCCGCTCGGACGTCAGCCGGAATGCGACCACGGTCGGGAACGGTGTAACCGTTGGCCTTCCCCCACTCGCGCATGACCTTCGGGGTCGAGCCACCGGCGGCGGGCGCCTTCTTGGCGCTGCCGCGACGGCCGCTCACCTTCTGGGCGTGGCCGACGAAGAGCGCGAGAGAATCACGAAGCTTTGCCGCATTGGCATCGCTGAGATCAATCTCGTAGGACGTGCCGTCCAGGGCAAAAGACACCGTCTCCGCAGCTTCCGAGCCATCGATGTCATCCTCGAGGATGATCTGAACCTTCTTAGCCATGTTCCTACCTTCACTGCTCTTCTTCACCCGGAAACGGGCCGAATATAGCTATCGCCGTTAAGCGAGATGCCCATAGCATTACATACGATCCGGATGAATCAACAGGTCGCCATACTGAAAAGACTAACGAATGGCATTCCGCTGGAATATGAGTTCCAGTCCTTGCATCGTCAGCCACGGAGAATGCGACGAGAAGCATTTACTCTCGTCGAGAACGAACTCCGCCAGATAGCCGGTCGCAATCACGGTCACTTCTTCGGCAGAGACACCCAGCTCGGCGATGATCCGAGCGACCAGACCTTCGACCTGCGCGGCGACTCCGAAGACCATTCCCGACTGCAGCGCCTCGACCGTGTTCTTCGCGATCACCGAGCGCGGGCGGGCGAGCTCGACCTTGCGCAGCTGCGCACCACGCCGCCCCAGCGCCTCCAGCGACAGCTCAATCCCCGGCAGGATCGCGCCACCGACGTACTGTCCCGCTGCGTTGACCACGTCGAAGGTCGTCGCCGTTCCCCGGAAGTCGACCACGATCGCGGGGCCTCCGTGAAGAGCCACGGCAGCGACCGCGTTGGCGATCCGGTCGGTGCCGACCTCGCGCGGGTTGTCCATGAGGATCGGGATGCCGGAACGTACGCCTGGCTCGACCACCACGCTCTCGACCGAGCCGAGATGGCGGGCGATCATCTCGCGCCACTCGTGCAGGACCGAGGGCACGGTCGCGCACACCACCACGCCGTCGATGCTCGCCACCAAGGTGTCGCCGAGAATCCCCCGCAGCAGCGCCCACCACTCGTCGGCAGTGCGGTGCTCGAGCGTGGAGACCCGCCAGTCCGCGGACACGACGCCGTCGGCGATCAGCCCGAGAACCGTGTGGCTGTTGCCGATGTTGACGGCGAGCAAAGACATGGCGGGACGCCTCAGCCCTCGGACAGGTCGAAGCCGATGTCGAAGACCTTCACCGAGTGGGTCAGCGCACCGACGGAGAGATAGTCGACACCGGTCTCGGCGACCTCGCGGGCCCGGTCAAGGGTCAGCCCGCCGGAGGCCTCGAGCACCGCACGCCCGGCGGTGATCTCGACGGCCTCCTTCATCATCACGGTCGACATGTTGTCGAGCATGATCCGGCCGCAACCGGCATCGAGGAGCGCCTTGAGCTCCTCGAGCGTGGTCACCTCGACCTCGATCGGCACGTCCGGATAGGCGAACTTCACGGCCTCATAAGCCTGCACCGCGCCACCCGCGGCGACGATGTGGTTGTCCTTCACCAGCGCCATGTCGGAGAGCGACATCCGGTGGTTGGCGCCGCCGCCACAACGTACGGCGTATTTCTCCAGCGCCCGGAAGCCCGGCAACGTCTTGCGGGTGTCGAGGACCTGCGCGCCGGTGCCTTCCAGCTCCTCGGTCCAGGCCGCGACGCCGGTGGCGACGCCGGAGAGGTGGGAGGCGTAGTTGAGGGCCGTACGCTCCGCGGTCAGCAGCCCGCGGGTCGGCCCGGCGATCCGCATGATGACGTCTCCGGCCTTCACCTTGGAGCCGTCCTTGACGCGGTCGGTGACCGTGACCGAGTCACCCATGACGTACGCGAAGACGAGCTCAGCCACGCCGAGGCCGGCCACGACGCCCTCCTCACGGGCGGCGAAGACGCCGATCCCGGTCGAGTCGGGGGCGATGGTGGCCACGGAGGTGACGTCCTCGCTGGGCATCTCGCCGGGTGCAGACGTGGGCAGGTCCTCGTCGAGAGCGAGCTCCACGGCGTCGTAGACCTCGCCGGCGTCCAGGCCGGCGTTGGTCAGCTCGTCGCGCAGCGGCTGCGGGATCTCGTCGAAGGGCACGCGTCGGATGGTCATCAGGCTCCTGCCAAGGTTGACTGGTTTGGTTCGGTCTGGGACGGGTCGGTCGCTGGGGCCGGGGTGAAGATGGCGACAGTCTCGCCGTCCCGGAGTCTCAGGTCGAAGTGGCCGGCGAATCCGGCGTCGTCGCGCTCGGCGAAGTCCTCACGCCAGTGGGACCCGCGGGTCTCCTCGCGCAGCAGCGCGGACGTCGCCAGCGCGAGCGAGACGGTCAGCAGGTTGGTCGCCTCCCAGGCGGCCGGGTCGATCTCGGTCGCCGGGGTGCCACCGAGCTGCTCGAGCTCGTCGATCGCCTCGGCGACACCGGTCGCGTTGCGGAGGACCCCGACCTTGGTCGTCATCGTCTCCTGCAGCTGCTTGAGCGCGGTGCCGGGGACCAGCGCGCGCCCGGTGCCGGGACCGGGGGCCGGGTCCTCCAGCTGACGCAGCTCGCCGGGCAGGACCTCGGCGATCCGGCGCGAGAAGACCAGCCCCTCGAGGAGCGAGTTGGAGGCGAGTCGGTTGGCGCCGTGCACGCCGCTGCAGGCAACCTCCCCCGTGGCATAGAGCCCGGGAACGTCGCTGCGGCCCCACAGGTCGGTGCGTACGCCGCCCGAGGCGTAGTGGCACGCCGGAGCGACGGGGATCAGGTCGACGGACGGATCGACGCCGTGCTGCTCGCACGAGGCCAGGATGTTGGGGAACCGCTTCTCCCAGAACTCACGACCGAGGTGACGGGCGTCGAGCCACATGTTGGGGTGTCCGGTCTCGAGCATCCGCTTCATGATCGCCTTGGAGACGATGTCGCGCGGAGCCAGGTCGCCGAGCTCGTGCACGCCCTCCATGAGGCGGTTGCCGTCCCAGTCGACCAGGAAGGCGCCCTCGCCGCGTACGGCCTCGGAGATCAGTGGCTGCTGGCCGCGGGAGTCCTCGCCCAGATACATCACCGTGGGGTGGAACTGGACGAACTCGAGATCGCGCAGGGTCGCACCGGCCCGCAGTGCGATCGCCATCCCGTCGGCGGTGGCGACGGCGGGGTTGGTGGTCTGCGAGAAGACCTGGCCGAGGCCGCCGGAGGCGAGCACGACAGCACGGGTACGCACGATCCCGACGCCGTCGGCATCGCCCTCGCCCATCACGTGGATGGTCAGGCCGGCCACACCGCCGTCGGCGGCCGTCAGCAGGTCGACGACCATCGCGTGCTCGAAGACCAGGATCTCGGGGGCTCGGCGTACGGCCTCCATCAGCGCACGCTGGATCTCGGCACCGGTCGCGTCGCCGTCGGCGTGCGCGATCCGGTCCCTTCGGTGGCCGCCCTCACGGGTGAGCGAGAGGTTGCCGGAGGGGTCTTTGTCGAACTCAGCACCCCATTCGATCAGCTCACGGACCGCCTCGGCGCCCTCACCGACCAGGACACGTACGGCCTCCAGGTCGCACGCCCCGGCGCCTGCCACGAGCGTGTCGACCTCGTGCTGAGCGGGGGTGTCGCCCTCGCCGAGAGCCGCCGCGATGCCGCCCTGGGCCCACTGCGTCGAACCGGCCTTGAGCTCGTCCTTGGTGACGACGGCGACCCGCTCGACCTGGTCCTTGAGCCGCAGCGCCGCGGTCAGCCCGGCGATCCCCGAGCCCACCACGATCACGTCTGCCCACTCGGTCCAACCCGGGTCACGGGCAGAGAGCAGCTCGATGTTCATGCTGCCCCCTCCGTCGAGGAGAGGAAAGCATACGGAGGCGACAGCATGATGATCTCGTCTGTCGCTCGCTGGCGCTCGCTCATGCCCGCACGCTACTGCGTGAGAACGAGCGGTCCACGCATCTGGTCGGTCCCTGGAACCGGCTCGCTCCTGTCGGAGCCGAGCGCGATGATGTGGTTGGCCTCGTCGACGTGCACGACGTGCGGCTCGAAGGCGCGGGCTTCCTCGGTGCTCATCTGTGCGTACGCGATGAGGATGACCAGGTCGCCGGGGTGGACCAGGTGGGCGGCGGCGCCGTTGATACCGAGTACGCCGCTGCCGCGCTCGCCCGCGATCGTGTAGGTCTCGAGGCGGGCACCGTTGGTGATGTCGACGATGGAGACCAGCTCGCCGGGGAGGATGTCCGCGGCGTCGAGGAGGTCGGCGTCGACGGTGACCGAGCCGACGTAGTGGAGGTCTGCCTGGGTGACCGTGGCGCGGTGGATCTTGCCGGTCATCATGGTGCGCAGACGAGTCATCGGGATGCTCCGATCGTGAGGCTCATGTTGTCGATGAGTCGGGTGGTGCCGAGGCGGGCAGCGACGAGGATCCGGGCTTCGGTGGCCGGCTCCGGGTTGGCGGACAGCTCTCCGAGCGCAGGGTCCGTGACCACGAGGTAGTCCAGGTCGACCCCCTTCGCCCGGCGCAGCTCGGCGCGGGCCGCCTGGAGGGCAGCCTCGACTCCGTGGGTGGCCTCGCGCTGCGCGGCGTAGAGCGCCCGCGACAGCGTCGTCGCTTCCTCCCGCTGCTCGGGCGAGAGGTAGCGGTTGCGCGAGGAGAGGGCGAGGCCGTCGGGCTCGCGCTGGGTCGGCGCGCCGACGACGTCGACGCCGAGGCACAGGTCGGCCGACATCCGGCGGATCAGCGCAAGCTGCTGGTAGTCCTTCTGGCCGAAGACGGCGACATCGGGCTTGACCAGCCCGAACAGCTTCGCGACGACGGTGAGTACGCCGCCGAAGTGGCCCGGCCGGGTCTTGCCCTCGAGCACGTCACCGAGCTCGCCGGGGGCCACGGTCACCTGCGGCAGCCCGCCGGGATAGACCTCGTCCACCGACGGCGCGAAGACGACGTCGACGCCCTCACGCTCGCAGACCTCCAGGTCCGCCTCGAGCGTGCGCGGGTAGCGGTCGAGGTCCTCCCCCGCGCCGAACTGCAGCGGGTTGACGAAGATCGACACGACGACGGGGCCACCGCCGACCCGCTCGCGGGCGACGCGCATCAGCGACGCGTGGCCCTCGTGGAGGGCGCCCATCGTGGGCACGAACCCGACGAGAGTGCCCTCACGACGGGCGGGGTCGAGGAGCTTCGCGAGCTCTTCGCGGGAGGAGGCGACTTCGCTCATCACTGGTTCCAGGTGTGGATCGGACGCTGGAGGGGCTGCACCGCAGCACGATCCGCCTCGTCGAGCAGGTTCTTGATCTTGAGCGCCCGGATGGGCAGCAGCCGCCCGTCGGAGACGGCGCGGTCGAGCGTGGCTCGCGCCATGGAGACGTACGACGCCAGGGTCTGCGGAGCGTTGGTGCGGATGTCGTCGAGATGGGCCGCCACCGTGCCGGCGTCGCCGCGGACGATCGGGCCGGTCAGCGCCGCGTCGCCGTGGTCCAGGGCGTTGTCGAGGGCGGCCGTCAGCAACGGCCGCAGGGTGCCCGCGGGGTCGGTGGCGCCGGCGGCGGAGAGGATCTCCATCGCCTCGGTGACCAGGGTGACCAGGTGGTTCGCGCCGTGGGCGAGGCCGGCGTGGTAGAGCGTCCGCATCTCCTCGGGCACCCACATCGGCTTGCCGCCGAGGTCATGGACCAGCGCCTCGGCGAAGGCCCGGTCGGCGGGAGTGGCGGCCGTCAGGCCGAAGACACAGCCGGTGAGCCGGGCCAGGTCGACCGAGGTGCCGGAGAAGGTCATCGCCGGGTGGACGGCCATCACGTGGGCGCCGATCGCGGCGGCCGGCTCGAGGATCGCCAGGCCGTGGCGGCCGGAGGTGTGCGCGACGTACATCCCGGGGCGGATCGCGCCGGCATCCGTCATCGTCTTGACGACGTTGCCGAGCATGTCGTCGGGGACGGTGAGAAGAAGGAGGTCGCACGCGCGAGCGACAGCTGTCGGCTTCTCGACCGGGACCCCCGGGAGAAGAGAGGCGATCCGCGCGCGAGAGGCGTCGGACTCTCCGGCCACAGCCACGATCTCGTGACCTGCGGACCGCAGCGCTGCTGCAAGGACGGCCCCGACGCGACCCGCGCCGACGACGCCCACCCTGAGTGGGTTCATGGTTGTAGACCTTTCGTTCCAGTCCCTCCGACCACTCCCCTTGTGAGCGGAGCCGGGATGGGTACCAGACGTTGTGCCTGTCTCCTCGGCCACCGTGACCGAGACGAAACAAAGGTACGCCGCCCGACACTCATCCGAAACACCACAGTGCCGTGACTGCGATCACACCAGCGCGCGGCCTCCGCGGATCACACGCCGAACCAACGGCTCGGTATCACCTCGCACCCAGCATTGGAGTCCTTCCCGCGCATCGTGGAAGAATCCACGGCTCCTCGTCATCTATCAAAGGGTCAGAGTTCAGTGCTTCGTAACGTTGCCGTGCTGCTTGCCGGCGGTGTGGGCTCCCGTGTGGGTCTCGACATCCCGAAGCAGCTCATCAAGATCGCAGGGATGCCGATCATGGAGCACACCCTCGGCGTGCTCGACCGCCACCCCCAGATCGACGAGATCATCATCTTGATGGCTCCCGGCCACCTCGACGCCGTGCACGCGATGACCCGCGACGGCCGCTACCCGAAGGTCTCCAAGATCCTCGAGGGCGCCGACACCCGCAACGAGACGACCAAGCGCGCCCTGGCCGCCCTCCCCGAGGGCGAGGACTGCAACGTCCTCCTCCACGACGCCGTACGTCCGCTGCTCAGCGAGGACGTGATCACCGACTGCTTCAAGGCGCTGGTGACCTACGAGGCCGTCGACGTGGCCATCCCGTCCGCGGACACGATCATCGAGCTCAACGACGACAACACCATCTCGCAGATCCCGGACCGCTCGCGGCTGCGCCGCGGCCAGACCCCGCAGGCCTTCCTCGCCTCGACCCTGAAGCGGGCCTACGAGATCGCCGACCAGGACCCTGAGTTCCGGGCGACCGACGACTGCAGCGTGGTGCTGAAGTACCTGCCCGACACCAAGATCTGGGTGGTCGACGGTCACGAGCAGAACATGAAGGTCACCGAGCCGATCGACGTCTACATCGCCGACAAGCTCTTCCAGCTCACCGCCCACCAGCAGTTCCCGCAGAAGGACGAGGCCGACTACCGGGCCGCCCTCGAGGGCAAGAACATGGTCGTCTTCGGTGGCAGCTACGGCATCGGCGCCGACATCGCGGAGCTGGCCGAGTCCTACGGCGCCAACGTCGCCTCCTACAGCCGCTCGGCCACCAGCACCGACGTCGCCAAGCGGGCCGACATCGTCGCCGCGGCCGCCGACGCCGGCAAGCGCTTCGGCTCGATCGACTACGTGGTCAACACCGCTGGTGTGCTGCCGCGCGGCGAGCTCGCCACCGTCTCGGAGGAGACGATCTACAACGCGACCGAGATCAACTACATCGCGCCGGTCCTGATCGCGCAGGAGTTCTTCCCCTACCTCGCCCGGGCGAAGGGCTCGCTCCTCTTCTTCACCTCGAGCTCCTACACCCGCGGTCGCCGCGGCTACGCGCTCTACTCCTCGGCGAAGGCGGCCACCGTCAACCTGACCCAGGCCCTCGCCGACGAGTGGGCCGACCAGGGCGTACGCGTCAACGCGATCAACCCCGAGCGCACCGGCACCCCGATGCGCACCAAGGCGTTCGGCCAGGAGCCGTCCCACACGCTCCTGGAGTCGAAGGCGGTCGCCCGGGCGTCGCTGGACACCCTGATCGCGTCGAGCACCGGCCACGTCATCGACCTGCGCCGCATCGACCCGATCCAGGAGGCCCTGGACGCTGCGGCGGGGAACTGACCCGATGACCAGCACCCCGACCGCGCCCGCGGACACGGCCCCTGCCCCCGAGCCCAAGAAGAAGGCCGTACGCCGCTCCCGGCTCGGCGCGCTCGACGCGCTCCGGTTCATCGCGGCAGCCGTCGTCGTGGGCTACCACCTGACCGGCATCGCGACCCCTTACTGGGGTATCGACCCCCGGGAGGTCTTCCCGACGCTCAACCACGTCACCCGCTACGGCTACCTCGGCGTGGAGCTCTTCTTCATCATCAGCGGCTTCGTGATCCTGATGACCGCATGGGGTCGTGACCTGCCCCGTTTCGTCTCGTCCCGAGTCGCCCGGCTGTTCCCGGCCTACTGGGTCGCCGTCATCATCACGCTGATCCTCCAGGCGTACTGGAAAGGCGGCCGCGACCAGGGGTTCGTCGGCGGCCTGATCAACATGACGATGACCCAGGACGCCTGGGACGTACTCAGTGCCCAGGGTGCCTTCTGGACGCTCTGGATCGAGCTCAAGTTCTACCTGCTGATCGGGGTCTTCCTGCTCGTCGGAATCACCAAGCAGCGAGTGATCGCGGTCGTCTTCCTGTGGCCGCTGCTCGCCCAGATCGCCCGCGCGACCGACTCCGGCATGCTCAACTCGCTCCTGTTCGCCGAGTACGCCCCGTTCTTCGCGATGGGCATGGCGCTCTTCCTCATCTACCGGTTCGGCAACTCGTTCATCGCCTGGCTCGCGGTCGCCTACAACGTGATCCTGGGCATCCGCCAGGCGACCGAGTACGCCGACCGGGCCACCGAGCTCGTCGGCGCCACTGTCTCGCCGGTGATCACCGGCTGGGCGATCGTGGGGTTCGCGGCACTCGTCTGGCTGGTCTCGGCCGGCCCGCTGGGCCGCGTGGAGGCGCGCTTCCTGACGACACTCGGGGCACTGACCTACCCGCTCTACCTGATCCACGCGCAGTTCGCGTTCTGGATCATCGACATGTTCCACGGCCGCTACGACGAGTACGTCGTCCTGGCTGCTGCCGTCTCGACCGCCCTCGTGCTGGCCATCGCGCTCCACTACCTCATTGAGCGCCGCCTCCACGACCCGGTGCGCGACGCCGTGTTGCGTGGTTTACGGGAGACTCCGCAGCAAGAGCGCTAATGTCTCTGCATGCTGACTCGAGGCCGGCAGAATCGCGGCGTTGCGGTTCAGCCCCGACACATCAATCCTTCCCGCGTTCGTCTCCGCCAGGAGATGGCACGCTTCGCCAAGGGCACCAAGCGTGGCATGCGTGTCCTGGACGCCGGGGCGGGCCGCTCGCCCTACCGGAAGCTGTTCAAGCACGCCCAGTACGAGGCTGCTGACTTCGCGCAGCTGAGCTCGGCGTACGCACCGCTGGACTACGTCTGCGACATCACCGACATCCCGGTCGATGACGGGCGCTTCGACCGGGTGATCTGCAACCAGGTGCTCGAGCACGTGCCCGAGCCGGAGAAGGCCATCGCCGAGCTCTACCGCGTGCTCAAGCCGGGCGGCCGGATCTTCCTCTCCGCACCCCTCTTCTTCGCCGAGCACCAAAAACCCTACGACTTCTTCCGCTACACCCAGTTCTCGCTGCGGAAGATGTTCGAGGAGACGGGCTTCGAGATCGCCAGGATGAACTGGCTCGAGGGCTACTTCGGGACGGTCGCCTACAGCTATCAGATGATGGCGAAGAACCTCCCTGCGAGCGTCGGTGAGCTCCGCGGACGAGGTCTGCGCTGGAAGCTCGCCTACGTCGCTCCGATCGTGCTCCTCAACCGGAAGCTCGCGGTCCGGCTCAGCCGCCTCTACGCGCGGCTGGAGGTCTCCGGTCGCCGCTTCGAGCGCGGGATGCCGAAGAACTACGTCGTCGTCGCGCGCAAGCCTGCCGACGGGGCGCCGCCCGTGTCGAAGCAGCCCGAGGTCGAGACGAAGACGAAGGCTGCCCCGACCATGGCCGAGCTCCAGGCGGAGGTCGAGCGGCTGCGGACGGAGACCGTACGCACCCGCGAGTCCGTGCGCGACCCGCTGGTCGACCTCCCGCTCACTGCCGAGGTCCGCACCGTCCTCGACGGCGTCCGCGCCGAGCACCTCACCTACCTCAAGCCCGAGAACCTGCAGGTGCTCGCCCGTCAGGTGCTGGACGCCGACCTGCAGGACCGGCCCGGCCTGATCATCGAGACCGGGGCGGCGCTCGGTGGCTCCGCGATCGTGATGGCGGCGGCGAAGGACCCGAAGCGGCCGATGAGGGTCTACGACGTCTTCGGGATGATCCCGGAGCCGTCCGAGCGCGACGGCGACGACGTGCACAAGCGCTACCAGAAGATCGTCAGCGGCACGTCGAAGGGCATCGGCGGGGAGACCTACTACGGCTATCGCGACAACCTCTACGACGAGGTGAGCGACTCATTCACCCGGCACGGGATCGATCCGGCGGAGCACAACGTCGAACTGGTGCAGGGCCTGTTCCAGGACACGCTGAAGATCGACGAGCCGGTCGCCTTCGCCCACCTCGACGGCGACTGGTACGAGTCGACGATGACCTGCTTGGAGCGGATCGCCCCCCACCTGGTCGTCGGGGGACGGATCGTGCTCGACGACTACTTCCACTACAGCGGGTGCCGTGACGCTGTCGACGAGTACTTCAAGGACCGTCCCGGCTTCCGGCTGGAGCGGCGTACGAAGCTCCACGTCGTCCGCACCGCCGGAGCGTGACGCCCGCCGGTCAGCGCCGCTGCAGGTGAAGCACGTCGTTCGGACCGAACGACACCTCGAAGTTCGGGCGTACGTGGCGGGGCCGGCCCAGCGTGGTCTGCCAGTTCCAGTTGTGGACGGTGAACCGGAGCCGCAGGTCGAGGTTGCGCGCGTCCTCGGAGAACTCCTCGAAGACCTCCGCGAGGTCGAACCTGGAGGCGAGCCGGAACTCGCCCCTGCCCTCAGGTGAGACCTCGAGCGGCAGCGCGGCCACCTCGCCGGTGTCGTTGCAGACGGCGTCGAGGGTGACGATGCGATCCGCCATCACGCCCTTCGGCCACTCGCCCATCACGGTGAGCATGGCGTCGAAGCGGAGCATACGAGAGTCACGGAAGGCAGCGGAGCTCGCCTGAGTACGTCCCAGCCGGCTGGCCGGACCCGGCAGCCGGGTCGCGACGCCCTCGGGCATCGGCCGCGCCCAGCCGAGGGCGTGGACGTCGAGCCGGGCACGGGCCTTCTCGATCCGGCCCGGCCGCTGCGCGACGGCGCCCTCGAAGGCGACCCGCCAGTCGTCGAGGAACGCGCGCCAGTCGTGCTTGCTCGCCTTCTCCAGGGCCTTGCGGGACATCTCGGCCACCTTGTCGGGGGCGTCGATCATCTGGATGCAGCGCTCGGCGACCGCGTCCATGTCCTCGGCCTCGACGATGTAGCCGTCGACGCCATCGCTGATCTGCTCGCGCGGACCGTAGTTGATGTCGTAGCTGATCACCGGGCAGCCGAAGGAGAGCGACTCGAGGGTCGCCAGCGGGTAGCCCTCGTTGACGCTGGTCATGATGAAGCCGGTGGCGTGCAGCAGCGCTTCCTTGGCTCGCGGGTCGTGACCCATGAGCTGGACGTTCTTGCCGACGTCGAGAGTCTCGATCAGGTCGGCGAGCGGCTTGTAGAGCTTGCCGTCGCCGTAGATCTGGAACTTGGCCTCGGGCCGCTTCTCGATCACCTTCGCGAACGCCTTGATGGCGTGCTCGAGGCGCTTCTGCGGCTCGAGCCGGGCCACCGTGACGAACGTCGCCGGCTCCCGCACGGGCATCGTCTCGGGCAGCTCGGGCAGCTCGACCGGGTTGGGCACGACGAACCGGTGCGAGGTCGAGCCGTAGCGCATCGCGATGTGCTCGGACTGACGATGGGTCAGGTTCACCAGCGCGTCGTACTCGTGGATGTTGTCGAGCAGCGGGGCGTACTTGCCCGAGAGCTGGGAGTTCCAGCGCCGCTCCTTCACGACATGGTTGTTGTGCATGAGGTGAAGGAAGTAGAAGCGGTCGTCCTGGCGGGGCATGGCGTCGCGCAGCGCGAACCGGGAGTCGGTCACGAAGAAGACCCGCTCGGCGTCGCCGGCGAGCAGCTCGAGCCAGTGCCACAGCCAGCCGCCCAGGGTCTCCCACGACCGGATCGGGCGCCCCTCGGCGTCGGTGAGGATGTAAGGCACCCGGGAAGCGGCCGGAGCACCCGGGCCCGGCGCCCGCAGGTAGATCGACCCGTCGGCGCGACGGTAGTCGCGCGCCAGGTCCTTCCCGGACTGCGAGTGGGCGGTGTAGTAGACGGTGCCGTCGGGGTGGAGTACGTCCGAGATGGTCGTGCCGGCCACCTCACCCAGCTGGCCACCGAGCGCGTCCACGGACTCGTCCGGCGCGTCGGTCGGGGTGTTCAGCCGGTACCACTCGTAGAGGTTGAGGAGGTCCATGCCCTCGACCAGCTGGCCCGATTCGCGCAGCGCCTCGCGCACCTCGTCGTAGACGGGCTTCGACTCGGTCGTCAGCAGCGTGGTCGGGATCCCGGTGTGCTGGGTGATCAGGCGGTTGCGCATGATCATCGCCCGCGTCTGTCCACCGAACTTGGTCGCGATCTCGTTGCACATCGTGAGGTAACGGCCCTCGGGGAACGCGACCTGCTCGTGGGGGTTGGGGATCGGCATGCGCAGAGATTAGTCGGCGTCTTTGGGGATTGCCGATTCTTCGGGCAGGATATCCGGCCTGGATCATAGGGGGAAACGTGTGAACGGACCGCGAACATCGCGGCTCCGCCCGACGACACTGCGTCGAACCATCAATGAAGGAGTCCCATGGCCAGCCCAGCTCGACGACTCGCTCGCCAGCTGCTTCCCGAGCGCCTGCGTCAGAGTCTGACTGCTCGCGTCCCGTCCATCTCGGAGGGCGCGTCGCAGGACTCTAAGCCGGCGCCGATCTCCATCGAGGTCGAGCCGCTCGTCGTCGCCGCTGATCTCGAGGGTGCTGTCAACGCCGCCGGTGGCGGCTTCTACGAGCGCGCCTGGGCCCTCTTCCAGGGCATCCCGGTGGAGACGTGGGCCGCCAAGGCCGCCGACGAGTACGTCATGTCCGGCCTCCACGTCGACCCCGACGCGACCCGCGCCACCCTGCGCGAGCTCGCCGAGTCCGGCGCTTCGTACGTCTCGGGCCGCGCGTGGCTCGCGATGACCAGCCGCGTCTTCGGCTTCGGCGACCAGGAGCTGGCCCGCAGCCTCTACGCCCGGCTCGACGAGGCCGTCGGCGACGGCACCAACGGCGACACCAAGTGGGTCGTCGAGAGCCGTGACTGGCTGCGCCCGTGGGTGGCGGCCGGCAACGACGAGCCCGAGGGCCCGGCCGTGCCGGAGGGCACCGTCTCCTACGCCGTCGTCGACTACGGCCACCCCGGCCGCTCGCGCGCCTCGGCCAACATCGGCGACCACGTCCAGACCGTCGCTTCCCTCGGTCACGTGGTGCGCCACAAGGACCTGGAGTTCACCGGCGAGTCCGAGCTCGACGACATGGCCAACCGGCTGCGTGAGCGGGTCCGCCCCGAGCGCGTCCGCGAGGGCCTGTCCGCCAAGGTCCAGCTGATGACCCTGCAGCGCGACGCGTCGATGTACCAGCCTGTCCCGAAGGACACCTGGATGCTCGGCTTCGGGTGGTACATGCACCCGATCTTCGAGATGCGCTACGGGATGCCGTTCCACAAGAACCTGCGCCCGATCTTCGTCTCGTTCCACTGCAGCACCCGCGCCATGATGACCGACGAGACGATCGAGTACCTCAAGAAGTACGCCCCGATCGGCTGCCGCGACTGGACGACCGTCGACATCCTGCTCTCCGTCGGCGTGCCCGCCTTCTTCTCGGGCTGCCTCACGACCACGGTCTCGACGGTCTTCCCCGATGCGGAGGAGCTCCCCGGCCCGGACGCTCCCATCGGCTACGTCGACGTCTTCGACGGCTCCATCCCCGAGGGCGCCCCGACCTACGCCCAGGGCGGCCTCGACGAGGTCCGGTTCCGCCCGTTCGTGCAGAACATCGACGACGCGATCACGATGCTCGAGGGCTACCGTCGCGACCACCAGAAGCTGGTCACCAGCCGTCTGCACTGCTACCTGCCGGGTCGCAGCATCGGCATCGACATCGACTTCCGCCCGAAGAACCTCTCCGACCCGCGCTTCGCCGGCCTCAACCCGCTCACCCCCGCCGAGTTCGACGGCATCCGGGAGAGCATGAACGACCGGCTCGAGACGATCCTCACCAAGATCTTCTCCGGCGCCAGCGTCGAGGAGGTCTACACGCTGTGGCGCGAGATGAACGCCGCCGAGGTCGAGATCGCCCGTGAGCGCCGCGCCGGCGCCCGCAAGGTGGGCGAGCTGGTCAGCTCGATCGCCGAGGACGTACGCAGCAACCCGGTCAACACCCCGGAGCAGGTCCCGGCCGACGCGATCCACGTCGCCGTCTCGGCCCGACCGAAGCAGCGCCCGAAGCTGCGCCGGCTGATCAAGTCCATCGCCGCCTACTCCTCCCGTCCGGTCCACCTGTGGGTCCAGACCGGTGGCGCCGACCTGCGGCTCGACGAGCTCGCTCGGCCGGGGATCACGCTCAGCGCGCTGGACGTGTCCGGCTTCGACGGCATCAAGCAGCCCGACGGCAGCACCCTCCCGATCGGCCAGGTCGAGCGGCTCGTGGTCGCCGACCTGCTCCCCGACGTCGACAAGCTCGTCATCCTCCCGGTCTCGGCCGTGCTGACCGAGGACATCGCCGGGCTCGCCGACACCGATCTGGAGGGCAACCTGCTGGCTGCCACCGACGTCGTCGGCACCCGCGCGGTCAGCGGTTTCCAGCAGATCCACGCCGCCGCCAACAAGCAGGCCGAGCGCACCACCGAGGCGGCCGAGCTGCGTCGTGACGGCCACCAGCGGCACGCCTTCGACTTCGACGCCTTCGACATCGAGGTGCTCGTCCTCGACGCCGCTCAGTGGCGCACTCAGGACCTGCTCACCTCGCTCGCGCCCTATGTCGAGACGTACGGGATGACCTACCGCAACGTGCTCCTCCTCGAGGTCGGCCCGCACCGCGCGGTCCTGCCGGAGCGCTGGAACGCGATCCCCGGCAAGACCGCCGTGGCCAAGCCGGCTCTCGCCCGGATGCCGTGATCCTGAGCTAGATCTCTGGGGCTTTGAGGCCCTAGAAAGCAGCGATGGCGCGCCCCGCAAGGGGACGCGCCATCGCTGCTTTTGTGACCGTCAGGGCTTGTCGAAGCTGGGCTTGTCGAAGAAGGCCTCGACGACCCGCTCGGTCGCCTTTCCGTCCTGGGTGTACTGGTACTTGGCGTTGAACGCGGCGATCTGGTCGCGGTGCTCGGCCTCGAGCCGGTCCAGGTCGGACAGGGCCGCGACGACCTCCTCGGCGGTGTCGAGCATCGGCCCAGGGGCGGTGTCGGCGTAGTCGTAGAGGAAGCCGCGGATGCCGCCGGTGTAGTCGGACAGGTCCGGCACCAAGAACACCATCGGCCGTCCGGTGAGGGCGAAGTCGAAGCGCAGGCTGGAGTAGTCGAGCACCGCGGCGTCGGAGGCCAGGATCAGGTCGTTGATCTCCGGGTAGTCGGTGACGTCGATGATCCGGGCGGTGC
The DNA here is from genome assembly GCF_040639295.1 of Nocardioides sp. NPDC023903. NCBI lineage: Bacteria > Bacillati > Actinomycetota > Actinomycetes > Propionibacteriales > Nocardioidaceae > Nocardioides > Nocardioides sp. NPDC023903. The sequence continues at coordinate 185,763 of NZ_JBEZZS010000005.1, forward strand.
GCTCGCTGCGCTCGCTCCCCTTGGAGTTGAACCGGTGACCGCGCAGCAGGATGACGTACTCGTCGCCCAGCGCCTCGCTGGCCGCGACCACGTCGAGGTGCTCGACCATCTTCGCCGAGCGGTAGTTGAGCGCCAGGTGGTCCCGCCAGGTCGGGGCGTAGAGGACGACCTTCTGGTGGGAGCCGATGCCGAGCAGGTTGCGCGTACGCTCGCGGTCCTCCGCCGCCGACGGGAGGACCAGCGCGTCGTCGCGCGGGTAGCCCTCGCTGTGGATCGGGCCGTCGTAGGCGTACTCCTCGCGGTAGTAGCGATCCATCTCCGGCGTCGGGGTCAGGATCAGGTCCCAGCCCGCGGTCGTACGGTCGAGCTCGGCCTCGCAGCGCAGCGGCGAGAACATCTTCGCGCGCCACATCCGCAGGCCCATCGACTTGGCGGGGTAGCCGTGGAAGGTCTGCAGGAACCGCTGCCCCTCCCGCTTGCGCCACCAGCGGTCGAAGTCGATGTTCTGCACGAGGTATTTCGCGGTGCCGATGACGCGGTACCACTCCGGGCTCTGCAGCACGACCGGGGTGCCGCCCTCGGGGACGCGGGAGGCGTGGTCGGCGACGCCCCAGTAGAGGGTGAGGTCGGGCCGGGTGCGACGCAGGTGCTCATGGATCGCGAGCTGGGAGTCGGTGGCGGTCGAGCCGGCGTAGGTCGAGAGATAGACCGCGGACTCGTCGAGCGGCTCCTCGGCCGCCAGCACGCGCTCGCGGGCGAGGTTGTGGGCGTAGCTGCCGGCGTGGTCGACGGGGATCGGCGGCTGCAGGGTGACTCCCGGGCCGTTGCCGTTGACCGGACGCAGCCGGACCTCGTCACTGGTCTGGAACTCGGCCTGGTGCTCGAGGAACGCGGTGGTGTGGCGTACGTTGCCGGGGCGCTTGGCCCCGCAGGTGAGCTGGAACTGGTAGATGCCGCTGGGCACGACGGACTCGCCCAGGCCCCACTCGTCCCAGCGCAGCGGGAAGACGACCTCGAACTCGGCGGCGCGGGTGTCGATCTTGACGGTCTCGCTGTGCCGCGAGCCGGAGAGAGTCAGCCGGGCGTGCTTCGGGATCGTGCTGAGCCACTCGCCTCGCACCGTGATCTGGCCCTCGCCGAGCTCTACGCGGTCGATCGCGACGGTGTCGGCCACCTCCATGACCTGGGTGTAGCCGCGGCCGTCTCGCGAGGCCAGCAGGCTGCCGCCTCGTTCGCCGATCCACGGCGTGCCGATCGGGTCGGTCCAGACGATCCTGCCGGAGGTTCCGTCCTGCAGGGTGTCCAGCCGCCAGGCGGCGGGCGCCCCGGGCTCGACGGCACCGTGGGCGGGGAGGGTGAGCGTGACCTTGCCGTCCTTGACGGGCGCCTCGATGCGTACGCCGCCACCGATCGCCCGCACGGCCTGCGGCAGCTCGCCGGCGAGGGTCAGGGAGACGGTGCGGCCGTCGACCTCCGCCTTCTCCAGGGAGGTGGCAGTCGTCGGGACGGCGCGGAAGCTGAGCTGGTCGAGGTAGCGGTCGCAGGCCACGGACAGGCCGGCGGAGGTGTGCACCCGCGGCCGGTAGCGCGTCGCCAGGTTGCCCGCCGGGCCGCGGGTGTCGATCTGGACCTCGCTGGTGGTGCGGACGACGCCGTCGACGCCGATGGTGACCTCGAGGTGCCAGCGCCCGGCGGTGAGCCGGGTGAGGTCGATCTCGGTGCGGCACCCGCCGGCGCGGTAGTCCTGGTACTTGTGACCGATGGTCATGTTGGCCTGCGCGTCATACCGCGGCGTCACGGTCAGGTCGATCGGGTCGGGCAGCGCCGTGTCGGGATCGCTCGCGACGCCGTCCTCGTCGGCGACGGTGACGAAGTCCGGCACCAGGCGGGCCGTGAAGAAGGGGGTCGTCTCGGCGAGGTCGACGAGCTCGATCCGCGCCACCAGGTCGACCACGACCCGGTCGGAGTCGAGAGGACGTACGTCCCGCACCAGCACCCGCGCGGGCGTCTCGTGCTCGTTGAGCGTGGTCACGGCCTCGGGCAGGTCGGTGTCGGGGAAGATCCCGCGCACCTGGCCGCCGACGACCCGCGTGCGGAGGTTGCCGCGCTCGAACCAGCGCGACGCGACGAACGCGGTCAGCTCCTCGCGCTGGTCGGCGATGAGGTAGGTCAGCCGGGCCCGCACCTCGACCGGGAGCTTGAGCCACACCTCCGGGGAGACGTCGCGCTCGATCTCGACGACGAGGTCGCGCAGGGCGGTCCACTGCTCCGCGCTCATCCGCTCGACGTCACCGAGGATGGTGTTGGCGCGGCCGGCGAGCCCGCCGAGCGCCCAGTGGTCACGCAGGTCGGAGGCCAGCTCGCCGATCGCGACCCAGGTCGAGCGGGTCTGCTCGATCCACTCCGCCATCCCGAGGGTCTGGTCGTGGAGCTGCTCGACCGGGGTGCCGTCGGCACGGTCCATGTCCACGCACACCGGCGCGGTGACCACGTCGAAGCGGTTGGCCTTCAGGTAGCCGTCGAACCCGACCGCATCGGCACCACCACGGCCGCCGAAGCTGAAGCCCTGCTGACGCCAGAACGAGGTGCGGAAGAGCCGGTTGCTCACCCCGACATCGCTCAGTGCCTCCGGGAACTCGTCGAGGGTGAGGCCAGAGCGGTTCTCCGCGTGCACGAGGTCGTAGGCCGGCACCACCGGCGGGGAGAGCCGCTGGCGGCTCTCGATGCGACCGACCGCGAGATCGGACCCGCTCTCCTCCAGGGAGGTGGCCAGCGTGCGCATCGCGTTCTGGGTGAGGAGATCGGCGGCGAGCAGGAAGCAGACGTAGGATCCGCGCGCCGCGCGACCACCACGGTCGCGGGCCTCGGCCTGCGTCGCGGAGCTGTCCAGCAGCCGCAGGCGGTAGTCGTCAGGGAGGTCGGCGAGGATCTGGTCGCTCACCACGCTGGCCTCGCCATAGGGTGCGATGAGGATCTCGAGGGTCGTGTGGGTCTGCTCGCGCACGGAGAGGAGCGACTCGGCGAGGTACTGCTTGTCCTGGTCGGTCACCGTCACCACGACCGAGACGAGCGGGCCGCGCTCGTGGCCGAGAACGCGATGCCCGGCGTCACGAGCCAGTCGACGGACGCCTTGAGGCATCCTTCGTTCGGCGCGACGCAAGACGTCGACGATTCCCTGACCCATGCACATTCCCTCTCGGTCCGAGGGCGTCCCGAATGACGCGCCCGCGAATCTGATCGAACTCAGAGGTTACAGGCGAACGAACAGTCTCCCGCACTCCGGCCGATACCCCTCGGGGAACCTTCGCCGTGGAGTGTGCCGATCGACACCACGATGTCACCCGGCAGGTGAACGGTGCTCAGGCACACCTCCGCGCCGAGTCGGTCATCCCGATCAGGGTCGTCGGCCATCAGGTCCACGATGTCGACGACGCCGCGGCCGGTGAGCTTGACGACGCACTCGGCCCGGGTCCATCGCTCCCAGAACCCGTCGGTGCCGAACCGCTTCGCGAGGGCCGCCGGGACCGTACGCTCCACCTCGGCGTCGACCGCCACCGGGACGTCGTAGGAGCCCGCCCAAGCGACCACCCGGCCGTCGTGGAGGTGACTGCGGGCGCGGTATCCGGCGAGCTCGGCATCGCTGCCGACGCGGAGCCGGTCCGACATCAGATCGAGCCGCCTCCGTCGATGACGATCGACTGACCGTTGATGTTGGTCTGCTCGAGCAGCAGCATCCGCACGGTCGGCACGACGTCCTCGGGGGTGGTCATCGCACCCGAGGGCGTACGCCGCGCGATCGACTCGAGCTGGTTCGCACCGAGCACCGCGGACATCTCCGAGGCGAAGAACCCGGGAGCGACCGAGTTGACCAGCACCCGGCCTCCGAGCTCACGGGCCAGCGAGCGGGTCGCCGCGTCGAGACCTCCCTTGGTGGCCGAGTAGGCCACCAGGCCCTGATAGCCACGCTGGCCACAGATCGAGGTCACGTTGACGACCCGGCCCTTCAGGCCCTTGCCGATCAGGCGTCGGAGCACGAACCGGGTCAGCACCAGGGGCGCGGTCAGGTTGGTCTCGATGATCTGCGCGATCCGGTCGGAGGAGGTGTGCACGTGCAGCGAGTCCTGGCCGATCGCGGCGTTGTTGACCAGCCCGTCGATCACACCGAGCGTCGCCTCGACCTCCTTGACGAACGCCTGGGCCGCCTTCTCGTCAGTCACGTCGACCGAGCCGAAGTGGGTGTCCTCGGGGTATTTCGAGGCCAGCGCCTCGAGCTCGGGTGTCACCGTGCGCGCGAAAGCGGCGACCTTCACCCCGCGCTCGAGCAGGTCGGTGACGATGGCGAGGCCGAGGCCGCGCGAAGCGCCGGAGACGAGCACGACGGATACGGGCGGGAAGGATTGCAGATCAGACATCGCTCTTCAGTGTCTCCTTGGCCGGGATCTCGGCAAGCATCTTGATGCGCCGCGGCACGGCGTACTCGGGCAGGCGTTCGGCGGCCCAACGGGTCAGGTCGTCGGCGGTCACGTCCGAGTCGTGGTCGGCGACCACGTCGGCGACGACCATGGTGCCGACCAGCGGCGCCTTCCGGCCGCGTACGGCCGCCCAGGCGATCGCGGGGTGGGACTGCAGCAGGTCGCGTACGGCACCGGCCGACACCTTGGAGCCGCCGACGTTGAGCTCGTCGCGGTCCAGGCGACCGGTGACCAGCACCCGGCCGTCCTCGATGCGGGCGGCATCGCCGGTGCGTACGGCGCCGGCCATCTCGGCGCCCGAGGCGTCGGTGCCGTGGTGCGGCGAGGTGATCACCAGCTCACCGTCGACCACGGCCAGTCGCGGGCGGCCGGGGACGTCGCGGTCCAGCCACTCCTCCGGAAAACCGGCGCGACCGTCGTGGACGACGATCGAGGCGCCCACCTCGGAGGAGGCGTAGATCCAGGAGACGCGCGCGTCCGGAAAGGCCTCACCGAGCTGCGACAGCACGGCCTGGTCGACCGGTTCGCCACCGAGCGTGACTTGCTCGAGCAGGAGCTTCTGCAGCTCGGCGCCGTGGCGCATCAACGTACGCCGCCAGAACGTCGGAGTCCCGGATACGGCGGTGACGCCGTGCTCGAGCGCGGGCGTCACCCAGTCGTCCAGGTCGGCCGGGTCGACGAGAACCAGGTCCTGCCCGGGCACGCCCAGCCCGAGGGTGATCACCTGCCACCACGCGTAGGTGCCGGGCGAGTAGGGGCACAACCAGGTGTGTGGCGCCACCCCGGTCACGGTCGAGAGCGACTCCAGGGTGTGACCGACCCGCTTGGGCCGGCCTGTCGACCCGGACGTGAGCAACCAGACCCGGCCGTCCTCGGCCGGACGGCGGTCGGTCGCCTCCTGGACGTCGTCGCCGGCGACGAGGTCGAACCCCGCGCCGCGCAGCTCCGCAGCAAGGGACTCGTCGAGCCGCCCGGCCGCGACGACGAGCAGCTCGCCGCCGTCCTTCAGGCCGGCGACCGCCGGCAGCGCATCGACGCTGTGCTCCACCACGAAGGCCGTCGGCGCCGACCGCGGGGCTGCGTGCTGGACGAGCTCACCCCAGGTCGCGCGCGTCCCCGTCCGGGCGTCGACGACGAGGTTGTCGGCGATCACTGCCCCTGGATTTCCACGAGCAGGTCGAGCACGTCTCCGATCGTCTCGATCGAGCGAAGTCCGGCCGCCTCGAAGTTGAGCTCGTCACCGATCTCGTCCTCGACCCGGAGCGCGAGCTCGGAGAAGTCGAGAGAGCGGAAGCCGATGTCGGCCAGCTTCGCGGTGTCGTCATCGGGCAGGGTCTTTCCCTGCACGGCCAGCACCTCGCCCATGAGCTTGCGGACCGCCGGTCGGTCAAGAGTCTCCATGGCCTCGGACCATATAACGTGACGGCGCATCCCCTGATGTCCGAGGAGACCAATGTTACGACCGGCGACCGACGCCGACCTGACGAGCATGCTGGCGTGGCGCAACCAGGACGCGAACCGGTCGGTGAGCATCAACCAGCACCTGATCACCGCCGAGGAGCACGCCGCCTGGTGGTCCCGGGCCAGCCAGGACCCGACCCGGCGGGTGCTCATGTTCGAGTACGCCTCCCGCCCGCTCGGCGTGGTGACCTTCTTCGACCACGATCCCGTCGCCAGGTCGGCCTCCTGGGGGTTCTACCTCGACCATGACGGCACCACCGCCGACGGCACCGCGCTGCTGGCGTGGACCAAGGTGATGCGCGAGGCGGTGGCGTACGCCTTCGCCCCCGAGCCCGACGGTCTCGACATCGACCTCCTCGAGGGCGAGGTGCTCCCCCACAACGAATCCGTACGCGCCATGAACCGCCGGCTCGGGTTCACCGAAGGTGAGCCCTACGAGCAGACCGCAGACGGCGGCGTGGTGACCGCCATCCCGGTCAGCCTGCACCGCGACGATCGACCGACCCGACGTTCTGCCAAGGAGCAGTGATGACCCACCACGAGATCACCGTCGGGGACCGCACGATCGGTCCCGGCCACGAGCCGTTCGTGATCGCGGAGATGTCCGGCAACCACGGGGGCGACCTGGAGCGGGCGCTCGACATCGTGCGCGCGGCGGGCGAGGCCGGAGCACATGCGCTCAAGATCCAGACCTACACCGCCGACACCATCACCCTGGACGTCGACACCCCCGCCTTCCGGCTCTCGGCCGACCACCCGCTGTGGCCCAACCGCCGCCTCCACGAGCTCTACGAGGAGGCGCACACGCCGTGGGAGTGGCACGAGCCGATCTTCTCCCTGGCGAGCGAGCTCGGCATGGTGCCGTTCAGCGCCGCATTCGACCCGACGGCGGTCGACTTCCTGGTCGGGCTCGGCGTCCCGATGCTGAAGTCGGCCTCCTCCGAGATCACCGACCTGCCGCTGGTCCGCGCGATCGCCGAGGCCGGGCTGCCGACGATCATCTCCACCGGCACGGCGACGCTCGCCGAGATCGACGCGGCGGTGCGTACGGCACGAGCGACCGGCAACGAGGACCTCGTCGTGCTGGCCTGCACCGCGTCCTACCCGGCTCCTCCGGAGGCCTCCAACCTCCGCGGGATCCCGGTGCTGCGTGACGGGCTCGACGTCGCCGTCGGCCTCTCCGACCACACGCTCGGCATCGGCGCCTCGGTCGCGGCCGTCGCCCTCGGGGCCTGCGTGATCGAGAAGCACATCACGCTCTCCCGCGCGGATGGTGCCGTCGACTCCGACTTCTCCCTGGAGCCGCACGAGTTCGCCTCGCTGGTCAGCGAGACGAGGATCGCCTGGCAGGCGCTCGGCGAGGCCCGGATCGGACCGAAGTCGGCCGAGCGCGAGGGCCTGCGGTTCCGTCGCTCGCTCTTCGTCACCCGCGACGTGCGTGCCGGGGAGAAGGTCGGACCGGACAACGTACGCTCCGTCCGCCCCGCCGACGGGCTGCCGCCGGGCGACGTCGACATCGTCTTCGGCCGCACGTTCACCAAGGACGCCCCGGCCGGCACACCGCTCAGCTGGGACCTGGTCTAAACGGAATCGCGGTCGAGGGCGAGGAGCGCGTCGGCGACGCGCGTCGGCCCTCGGCCGTCGACCATGGCCCAGCAGGCGGCGCGCAGCCGCTCCCGCAGACGTACGTCTCCCAGCAGCTCACGCATCCGGGCCACGGCATCCTCGGAGTCGCCGTCGAGCTCGGCCAGGGTGGCGATCCCGACGGCCAACTGGTCCTGGTCCATCCGGACGTACGCGTCCTGCTGGTTGTCGGCGACGCAGACGAACCCGACCGCGGCGCCGAGGCAGAAGAGCTCCCAGGCCGAGGTGCCGGCGGCACTGAGCACCACGTCCGTGTCGGCGACGAGCTCGGCCAGGGTGTCGGTCGGCCCGATCACGTGGATGGCCTGCCCCGGCGCCGGCACGATGGCGGCGATCTCCTCGGCCAGCTCAGGGGTCGCGGCGATGGCGGTCAGCTGCACGGCGATCCCCGCTCGCGCGACCAGGCGCACGACGCGTGGTGAGACCCCGAAGGCGTCCGTGCCGCCGAAGAACGCCAGCACCCGCAGGGGGGTGTGCTCATCGGCGGCGGTCTTGGGCGCGCTCGGGCGTTGCCGGACGATCTCGCGTCGCTGCTGGGCGTAGCCGAGCCCACCGAGATGCCTGGACCCTTCGGGGATGGCCCACGCGGAGGCCTCCGCGCCGAGGTTCTGGTCCAGGTAGAGGTCGGCGTCTCGTCCGCGCGGATCGCCGTCGGTGAGCGCCAGCAGCGGCCAGCGCTCCCTCAGGTCGGCGTAGACCGCGGCCGGGAGGAGATAGGAGTCCACGACCACCGACGACGGCTCGAGGCGGGCGAGAACGTCGCAGACGTCGTCCGGTCCCGGCGAGGCGATCTCGATCCCCCGCCGCCGCACCTGCTCCGCTGCCCACGGCACCCGGTCCAGGTCCGCGACCATCACGACACGTACGCCTCGGGCGACGAGCTCCTCCCCGAGGGCCAGGCAGCGCATGACGTGCCCGATCCCGACATCGGGACCGGCATCGCACACCATGGCCACGCAAAGACCTTCGGCCTCGACCGATCCCACGGACATGTATGCGCAACCTCTCGGATTCGTCCGTTTCGGCGGACGGCACGGCATGTGTCACCTTTTGCGCGCCGTGTCGTTGGCGCACCAGTGAGGCCCAGAGTAGAGAGCATCCCTGTGACCGTGCCCAATTCGGACGTTCAAGAGTCCGACGCCCCGATCAACCATCCTCTCGATGGCGCCAGCATCCTGGTCACCGGCGGGACCGGTTCGTTCGGGAAGGCGTTCATCCGCCATCTCCTGGACACCTTCAACCCGCGACGCGTGATCGTCTTCTCGCGCGATGAGCTGAAGCAGTACGAGTGCCGCCAGCTGTTCGGCAACGACCCGAGGCTGCGCTGGTTCATCGGCGACGTACGTGACCGCGACCGTCTGCACCGGGCGCTCCACGGCGTCGACTACGTCGTCCACGCCGCTGCGCTCAAGCAGGTCGACACCGGGGAGTACAACCCCTTCGAGTTCATCAAGACCAACGTCCTGGGTTCGCAGAACGTCGTCGAGGCCTCCATCGACGCCGGCGTCAAGAAGGTCGTCGCCCTCTCGACCGACAAGGCCTCCTCGCCGATCAACCTCTACGGCGCGACCAAGCTGACGGCCGACAAGATCTTCATCCTCGGCAACAACTACGCCTCCTCCTACGAGACCCGGTTCTCCGTGGTGCGCTACGGCAACGTGACCGGCTCGCGCGGTTCGATCATCCCGAAGTGGAAGGCGATGGCCGAGCGCGGCGAGGCTCTCGGCATCACCGACATGCGGTGCACCCGGTTCCTGATCACGCTGCCGCAGGCGGTGCAGATGGTGCTCGACACCTTCGAGATCATGCAGGGCGGCGAGCTGCTCGTCCCGCACATCCCCTCCCACAAGGTCGTCGACCTGGCGGAGGCGGTCGCACCTGGGGCGAAGCTCGTCGACATCGGGCTCCGCCCCGGCGAGAAGCTCCACGAGGAGATGATCAGCCCGGAGGAGGGCCGCCGCGCGGTCAGCATCCGCGACGGGAAGTACTACGTGATCGAGCCCGAGAACCCGCAGTGGGGCTACAAGCCGATCATGGACGCCGTGCCGGTTCCCGACGGCTTCCACTGCGCCTCGGACAAGAACGACATCTGGTACGACGCCGAGGACCTCCGCAAGGTTCTGGAGTCAGGGATCTAGTGCTGCCCTACGGCCGCCAGTCGGTCTCCGAGGAGGACATCGAGGCAGTCACGGCGATCCTGCGCGGCGACTGGCTCACCACCGGGCCGACCGTCGCCGCATTCGAGCAGGCGCTCTCCGACCTGGTCGGTGGGCACCGGGCGGTCACGTGCACCTCCGGCACCGCTGCCCTCCACATCGCCTACGCCGCTGCCGGGGTGGGTGCCGGTGACGAGGTCGTCACCACGCCGATGACGTTCGTCGCGACCGCGTCGGGGGCCTCGCTGCTCGGCGCGAAGGTCGTCTTCGCCGACGTGGAGGAGGACACCGCCCTCCTCGACCCGGCCGCGGTCGACGCGCTCGTCACCGACCGCACCAAGGTGATCGCCGCCGTCGACTACGCGGGCCATCCGGCCGACTACGCCGCGCTGCAGGCGATCGCCGACCGGGTCGGCGCGCCGACCCTCGGCGATGCCGCCCATTCGATCGGCGGCTTCGCCGGCGGGCGCCCGGTCGGAGACCTGGCTGACCTGACCACGCTCTCGTTCTTCCCGACCAAGAACCTCACCACCGCCGAGGGCGGCGCTGTCGTCGCCAAGGACGCGGCCATCGCGCAGCGAGCCCACGAGTTCCACTTCGTGGGGCTGATGCGTGACGCCGACCGGTTCCGGATCAAGGACGAGGGGCCCTGGCACCAGGAGGTCCACGAGTTCGGGCTCAACTACCGGCTCACCGACCTGCAGTGCGCCTTCGGGCTCTCCCAGCTCGCCCGGCTGGCCGGGTTCAAGCAGCGGCGTGCGGAGATCACCGCCCGCTACAACGCCGCGCTCGCCGGCGTCGACGGGCTGCGGCTGCCGGTCCAGCGCGAGGGCGTCGACCCTGCCTGGCACCTCTATCCCGTGCGCATCCTCGAGGACCGCCGGCGCGAGGTCTTCGAGAAGATGCGGGCAGCCGGCATCGGCGTACAGGTCAACTACATCCCGGTCTACTGGCATCCGGTCTACGCGGACCTGGGCTACCAGCGCGGGATGTGCCCGAACGCAGAGGCGTTCTACGCCGAGGAACTCTCCTTGCCGCTCTACCCCGACCTGACCGACGACCAGGTCGACCAGGTCGTCGAGACGCTGATCGGAACCCTGTGAAGACCGCGGTCATCACCCAGGCACGCATGACCAGCACCCGCCTCCCCGGCAAGGTGCTTCGCGAAGCGGGGGGCGTCACCATGCTCGAGCACCACCTCACCCGGCTCACCGCGGCCGGACTCCCGGTGATCGTTGCGACGACCACCAACGTCGACGACGACCCGGTCGTCGTCCTGGCCGACAAGCTCGGCGCCGGGGTGGTACGTGGCAGCGAGCCGGACGTGCTGTCGCGCTTCGCGCTGGCGGTGCGGGAGTTCGAGCCCGATGTCGTCGTCCGGGTGACCAGCGACTGCCCCTTGATCGACGGCGAGGTCGTACGCCGCGGCATCGACGCCTGGGCCGCCGCCGACGATCCCGCGCTCTATGCCAGCAACGCCTTGGAACGCACCTACCCGCGAGGGCTCGACTTCGAGGTCTTCTCAGCGGCGGCGCTGCTCGAGGCCGACCGGCTCGCGACCGAGACGCCCCACCGCGAGCACGTCACCCCGTGGCTCTACACCGACGACACCCGGCCCAAGCTCAACCTGCCGTGGGAGCGGGACGCCTCGGCGTACCGGATCACCCTCGACACCCCCGAGGACATGCGGCTCCTGCAGATCCTCATCGAGGACCACGACGCTCACCGTCTCGACACCAATGGCCTCGTCTCCCTCCTGGAGAGCCATCCCGAGCTGGTCGAGATCAACGCTCAGATCGAGCAGAAGAAGCTCGGCCAATAAGCCCCGGCCGGTAAGATTCGTGCCACGCGGGACGTCGCGCCGCACCCCATCCCAGCAGCGACATTTGGAGCGGTGCATGCAGAAGACTCTGATCGTCCATTCCGGCACGTTCAAGACCGGGAGCACGGCGATCCAGACCTTCCTTGCCCGCGCGAGCCGCGAGGGAAAGCTTCCGCCCGAGGTCGCCTATCCCACGATCGGGCGAGGCACGCACAGCGTCCAGCACCAGAACCTCTACTCCCAGCTCCTCGGCGAGGTGCTCTTCACGCCCGCCCTCGGCACCTGGGAGCAGCTCGTCGAGTCGATCGCCTCGGGCAGCGCCGAGACCACGGTGATCTCGTGCGAGTCGTTCTCGCTGCTCAAGCCCGAGCACATCAGCGCGATCGGTGAGTACGCCCGCCAAGCAGGCGCCAAGGTCCGCTGGGTCCACTACGTTCGCGATCAGGCCACGTTCTACAACGCCTTCTACGTCGAGCGGCTGATGGTGATGAGGCCAGAGCACGCCGAGCTGGTCGATCTCCCCTTCGAGGAGTTTCGCGAGTGGTCACCACTCGACATGAGCTTCCTGCGATACGGAGAGTTCGCGGACACCATCACCACTGCCATCCCCGACGTCGACCTGCGGCTTCGCCCCTTCATCCGCAAGGAGCTGCGCCACGGCAACGCCGTCGCGGACTTCCTCAGCACGTGCGAGCTCCCGATCCAGGGCGAGGGGGCGGGGTCGAGCAACGTCGGATCCGGTTGGCGGACCGTCGAGACCGCGCGGCACCTGGCTCCGATCGTGGCGGCGGCACCGATGCGTGGCCGGCTCCGAGGCGTCGACTCCTGGAAGGCCACTCGTCTGAAGTGGATCCAGATCCTTCGCGGCGAGTTCGTCACCAAGGCCACCGAGCTCGGCTGGAACGACTCCAGCGCGGTCTACATGACCTCCGAGTTCCGTCAGGAGCTGCTCGACGACTATCGCGACGACAACCTCCTCATCGGCAAGCTCGGCGGCTTCTCGTTCACCGACATGATCGAGCAGAGCAGCTTCCCCGAATACAACATCGGCGACTACGCCACGATCCCCGGCGACGAGGTGATGGCAGTCGTGAAGCTGGTCATGCAGGGCCTGCACACGATTCCGGAGGAGATCCAGCAGGAGGTCGAGGACGCCCGCGCCCGTCGAAGGGAAGCGGAGGCCTCACAGCGGGGCCGGCTCCGTCGCCTCCTGCGCCGTTGACCGGAGCGTGATCGGTCCGCCCTGCTAGCGCAGGTCGAACACGGAGTACAGGCCGCCCTTGAAGCGCGGCTGGCCGAGCTCGCGACGCAGGCCGGGGAGGTCGGCGCGATAGCGACGATCGACGACGAGCCAGTCGACCTCGTGCTCGTCGCGCAGCGCGGCGAGCGTGGCCGGAGACGGGTGCATGATGGCCGCATCGTTGGCCTCGAGCAGCTCTGGATCCCAGAACGGCAGGTAGGCGGAGTTGTTGAGGTCCGTCGACGGCAGCCCGACCACGAGCGGGTCGATGTAGGCCCATCCCTCCACCAGGACCCGGCGCTCGGCGTACGCCGCGATCCAGAAGTTCCGCCGATCGCAGTCGGGCACGGGCAGCCCGATGCAATGGGCGTTGGTCGCGATCAGATCGTCGGGCTGCGAGTGCTCGCGGACGAACCGTGCGGCGGCGACCCCACCTGGGCCGATGATGTCTGTGTCAGGAGCCCGGGGAAGCGCGGGGCCGACCGTCGCCAGAGCGATGGTCTGCGGCGCCCCGGCGAGCACGACCCCCATCATCAGCGCCGCCACAGCCGGGAGCGCCGCGATCGTCGAGCGCTTGGCGTACACGAGCACGACGGCGAGTGCGACAGCGAGCACGAGCAGCCCGATGACGAGCTGGGTCAGCAACGTCGGCGTGAACGCCGAGCCGTCTTCCGGCATGTCGTCGCCCACCAACAGCCTCACGGTCACGAGGGCGAGGCAGCCGAAAGCGGCGCAGCTGACGATCCGAAGGCCGTCGCGCCACGACAGGTCGACGGGGATGAGGTCCGAGAGCGAGACGGCCATGACGACGGCGATGAACCCGCTGGCGCCCAGGAGGAAGTACGCCTGGCTCAGCGCCGGATGGCTCAGGACCATCATCGCGCCGGCGCCGGCGGCCCAGGTGCCCGCCAGGAACAGCAGCTCGGGTCGTCGCCAGCCGCCACGGACCAAGCCGATGACCACCGGCACGGCGACGAGGGCGAACCCGACGGTGAAGGTGACCCAGATCGACAACGGCGCGGAACCGGGGAGGGTCTCGCCCTCCGGCAGCATCAGGATGCCGAGCCGTTGGACGGTGCTCCCGTTGAGGTCAATCCCTGTTGCCCTGGTGCCGCCGCCGTAGAACAGCTGCTGCGCGACCAGAAAGACCGCGACAGCCGAACCGAGCAGGGCGGCGAGGGTGCGAACCATCGGCTTGCGACGCAGCACGCCCGAGATCACCAGAGCCAGGAACAGGCCGCCGATGATCGTCGGCAGGGCGGAAGACTTCGCACCGGCCACAGCGACCATGACGACCACCGTCAGCAACCACGGCCGCCACTGCCATCGCTCCCGCCGGATCATCTCGACGACCAGCACCATCAGGACCATCTGGAGCGGCATCACGAAAGCGTGCGTCGGGCTGTAGAACGCACGGGTGACGGAGTCGAAGGCCAGCTGCGCGGGGCTGACCAGGCTCGTCCAGCCGAAGAAGTCCGGAGTGGAACCCATGGCGAAGACGAGAGCGGCGACGCACCCGGGCCACTTCCGTCCGGTGAGACGTGTGGCCGCTGCATACGCCCCGCCGACGGCGAGCAGGACGAGCAGCGCGATCGACAGGCTGCGCATCAGCACGATGAGCTCGATGTGAGTCACCGTCGCTGCCGACGCCAGGTGGACGTAGACCAGCCAGTGGTAGAAGAGCGGGGTGCCGTCCACCCACGGCATCTGGGCGGGAAAGTGGTGCAGCAGATCGCCGGCGATCGCGAGGTGGAAGGGCTCGTCGACGTACGGCGCCCGCAAGGCGTCGATCGGTCGGTATGACCACATCTGGTTCGTGACCAGAAGAATCTGTACGAACGCCACCCCCGCACCGGCCCACGACCACAGGCTCGCCCGACCGATCACCACCGGACCGACCCGCCGTCGGCGCCAGACGACGACCAGCGCGCCGGCGAGCACAGCGACCGGATAGCCGTAGATCAGCTCGGTGAGATCGAACAGCCGCAGCAGCACGTAGAGCGGAGCCTCGAGGACGAGCCCGAGGATGGTGCCGAGGATCAGGTCGTTGCCGAGGCTCGGTCCCGGCTTGGCGACCGCTCGCCACACCACGGTGCCCGGGAGGGTGAGGAACGCCAGGACGTACCCGGTGTAGAGCAGCGCGTCGCCGAGGTCGACCCCGGCGACCCGCATCGCGAGAACGAGCGTCGTGACGACAACCAGCACACCCGGGAGAGGTCCGGACCACGACCTTCCCGAACCCATGCGGTCCGAGGAAGGCTTCGCGTCGGGTGCGACGCCCACGGTTGCCGGGTCTGCAGTCACCCGGGAGATCATGCCAACAAAACGCCTACACGGAGTACTCCGAAGCCCCTCCGAATGCGCTATTTTCCTAGCAATGTCCCCCACCCACACCGTCTCCGTCGTCATCCCGGTCTACCGCGGTGCCGAGACGCTTCCGGACGTGGTGAGCGAGGTCGTCGACCTCGCCGAACCGTTCGCCACCCCGAGCGGGCACCAGGGACGTGTCACCGAGATCCTCCTGGTCCACGACCACGGCCCGGACACCTCTGATCTCGCCATGCGACAGCTCGCCGAGAAGTACGACATCGTTCGCCCGATCTGGCTGAGCCGCAACTTCGGTCAGCACGCCGCGACCCTTGCCGGCCTGGCCTCGTCGGGGTCGGACTGGATCGTCACGATGGACGAGGACGGACAGCACGACCCGGCGTACATCCTGCCGATGCTCGACACCGCGCTCAAGGAGCGGGCCGCCCTCGTCTACGCCCGCCCCACCAACGCGGCGCCGCACGGTCCGCTGCGCAACCTGACGTCGCGCGGTTCGAAGGTCGTCATCGACCGCCTCATGCCCGGCGGCAGCGCCCGGCAGTTCAACAGCTTCCGCCTGATCGTGGGCGAGTACGGCCGGAGCGTGTCCGCCTACGCCGCGAACGGGGTCTACCTCGACGTCGCGCTGAGCTGGGTGATCTCGGATGTGGCGACGTGCCCGGTGGAGCTGCGCGAGGAGGGCGAGCGGCCCTCCGGCTACAACTACCGCTCCTTGATGTCTCACTTCTGGCGGATGGTGCTCACCGGCGGCACCCGTCTGCTGCGCGCGGTCAGCATCTGTGGAGCCCTGCTCGCTGCTTCCGGCATCGTCCTCGCGGTCGCGCTGGTCGTCGCCCGCCTTGCCGGCGGGGTCCCGGTCCAGGGCTGGACCTCGTTGATGGCGGCCGTGCTGGTCTGCTCCGGCTTCATCATGCTCACCCTCGGAGTGATCGCCGAATACCTCGGCGTCTCCGTCAACATGGCCATGGGCAAGCCGCTGTACGTCATCGTCAGTGACCCCGCGAACGGCCCGCTTCGCGAGTCACCCCCGCCGGGTCATCCCGAGTGACCGGCGCTCAGCGCCCATCCCGACCGCCCACGCTCGTCGTCGGTGGCGGCGGTCTGCTCGGCCGCCATGTGAGCAGCGCGTTCGAGCGCTCCGGGGCGCCTGTGCGGAGGGTGAGCGTGCCCTGGCACGACCCGATCGCCGCCCGCGCCGTCCTGAGGTCCGAGCTCACCTCCTTCATCGGCTCCTCACCGGACGGCCGGGTCAACATCGCCTGGTGTGCCGGTGCGGGCGTCGTGGCCACCCCGGCAGACGAGCTCGAGACCGAGGTGTCGCTCTTCCGCGACGTACTCGCCGACCTGCGTCAGGCACTAGGGCCGACCACCCGGCTCGCGTTCTTCTTCGCCTCCTCCGTCGGTGGCGTCTACGCCGGTTCCGCCGATCCCCCGTTCACCGAGCTCTCCGAGCCTCGCCCGCTGGTGGCGTACGGCAGGGCCAAGCTGGCCATGGAGGAAGCGGTGACCGCGTTCTGCGCCGAGACCGGATCGGTGGCGCTGCTCGGCCGGATCACCAACCTCTACGGGCCCGGCCAGAAGCTCTCCAAGCCTCAAGGCCTGGTCTCTCAGCTGTGTCTGGCTCAGCTGCGCGGCACGCCACTGCCGGTCTGGGTCTCCTTCGACACCATCCGGGACTATCTCTATGTCGGCGACTGCGCCGAGATGGTCGTCGACGCCCTCGACGGGCTCCACGAGCACGTCCGAGGCGCCGGATCGAACGCCGTCGTCAAGATCTTGGCCACCGGCACCGGAGTGACCCTCTCGGCCGTCATCGGCGAGACCAACCGCGTCTTCCGGCGACGGGCGAGGCTGCGCCTACCGGGAGCAGGCACGCCCGGCCAAGCACGCGACCTGCGCGTCCGCAGCGTCGTCTGGCCGGAGCTCGACAAACGGACACAAACACCCTTCTCCGTTGGCGTGCGTCGCATCGCCGATGAGATCGCGCTGGCCTACGCTGCTGGTACCTCCGCACTTCCGACCCACGTGAGTGAGATCTCCATCCGATGACCGAAACGGGCATGCTGCTGGGCACCAGGACGGGCGGCTCTCCATCGATCGCCCAGAGCGACTACTGGTGGTACCGAGCGCGCACCCGGATCCTCGAGACCGTCATGAAGCCGTACGTCGGGACACCCCGCCGCCTCCTCGATGTCGGCAGCGCCGACGGGCCGAGCGTGACCTGGCTCCGGGGCACCGCCGAGCATCACGTCTCGCTGGACGTCGACCCGCGTGGCCTCGCCGACGGCGGCGTGTGCGGCTCCGCGATCCGACTTCCGTTCGCCGACGGCTCCTTCGACGTGGTCGCTGCCTTCGACGTCATCGAGCACTGCGATCCCGAGGCCGACGCCCTGGCCGAGATCGAGCGCGTCCTCGCCCCCGGCGGCCGCTTCCTCATGTCGGTGCCGGCGTACAACTGGGCCTGGACCGGCCACGACGACCTCAACCACCACTATCGGCGCTACACCCGGCGGCGGGCGGTGGCGGCGGTCAGGGCAGCCGGGCTGTCGCCTCTGCGAGCGACGTACGGCTTCACGGGGACGTTTCCGATGTTCGCCGCTCAGCGCCTGGTCACCCGGGTCAAGGAGCGCGGTCCGGCCAGTGCGCAGCAGCTTCCCGACGGCGGCGTCGCACCGCTCCCCGAGGTCTCGCCCGCGATCGAGAAGGTTCTGCTCGGCGCCACCCGCGTCGACGAGCGGCTGCTGCCGAGACTCGATCTGCCGTTCGGGTCCTCCGTGCTGGTCGCGGCGGTCAAGGCCGGCTGAAAATGCTTACACTTCAAGGGCGGGCCGGTCGCCGTTCGCCAGACCGTGGAGACTGAAGACTTGGACACGAGCAATCACTGGTACGGACACGCCCACATCCTCTCGGAGTACTGCGGACTCTCGTTCGAGCAGCCGCGCCCGATCTGGGGCGTGCTCCAGCACGGCTGGAACCTTCTTCACGGCTTCGGCCCGGGCCACGAGCCGCCCTATGGCTTCCCCAAGTTCGTCTGGTCCCACGCGAACCTGCGCCGCGGCCAGGCGGTCGGCTGGCGCGACTATGCCGTGATCGGCGCTCCGTGGAACTACCTGCTCGAGCTCAAGAAGGACGTCGAGCCCGTTCCCCCGGCTGAGGAGCGCGACGGCACGATCTTCTACCCGTTCCACACCTGGGACCACGGTGAGGTCAGCGGCGACCATGACCGGCTGATCGAGGAGATCCGGGACACCGAGGACGGCCCGGTGACCGTCTGTCTCTACTGGATCGAGTACGACATGCCCGAGATCCGTCGCCGCTATGAGGACGCCGGCTTTCGGGTCATCTGTCACGGCAAGCGCGGCACGTTGCGTCAGGGCACGGACACCCGCTTCCTCCACAAGCAGTACTCGGAGCAGATCCGCCACCGCCGGGTCGCTTCGAACCGCCTGACCACGGCGATCTTCTACGGTGCTTCGGTCGGTTCCGAGGTCGCGGTCTACGGCGACCCGATGACCTTCGCCGACGTCAGGGACGCCAGCGTGAGGGACGGGAACGAGCAGGCCAAGCGGCTGTTCCCCGAGTTCCACGGGGTGGAGACCGACGCAGAGGAAGTACGCGCCACGACCATGCGCGAGCTCGGGCTGGATGCCATGGCGTCGCCTGCTGAGCTGCGCGCGCTCTTCGGATGGGAGATCACCGCATGAACGACACCGACACGCCTTCGAAGGTCGCCGCCTACAGCGTCGTCCCGGGCGACATGTACGACTGGTCCGACATGGCCGGCGGCGGCGCGCTCCCTCGCGGACCGGTCCTGACCCGATTCGCCGTCGCGACGGCGACCGGTACCTCCCACCTGCTCGTCGTCGGCCCGCACGACCTCGACCTCCTCGATGCGGTCGTCGACCGAGCCGCGACGACGACCATCGTCCTCCGGACACATTCCGATGCGGAGCTCGTCTCCGAGCGGTACGCAGGCAAGGCTGTCGCCGTCGTCTGCGGCGATCTCCGTGCTTGGACCCCCGTCCAGCCGGCCGACGCCGTGCTCGCGCTGGACGGGTTCGGACGCGTCGCGACGATCGACACGGACCCGGCGGACTGGCACGCGATCTCCGAGCACCTCACCGGCCTCGCGACGGCTGACTCCCGTCTGGCGGTGGTCGTCCCCAACCCGGGATCCCCGCTCGCCCAGCTCAGGGCCGTCCCCTCCGAAGCCTCCAACGAGAACGCCGACTGGTCCTTCCCCGTCCATGACCGTGCGAACCCGCTGAGCCTGGCGGAGGCGAGCGCACGATTCGGCGGTCGCGGATACACACTGTGGCCCGACGTCGGCTCGCCCACCTTGGCCGCGGTTCCCGAAGCCTGTTCGGTCGCGCTCGCGGTCGCTCACGGCCGGCCCTCCGAGACCTCCACGCTGCGCGAGGTTCAGCCCGCTCTGGGCCAGGCACTGGACGCGCTGGGACCCGCGGCCGCCGCTGGCGGCTGGCTGGTCACGCGGGGCCTCGACCCGATCTCCTCTGTCGTCGGTGTCGACCGGACCGGTGACGAGACGTCCTGGACCGCTGCCGAGCGGTCCTGGCTGGTCGAAGCCATGCGCGAGTCGGCACGGCGGGACGCGTCGGGCCTTCGCCGCCACGTACGCCAGCTGCACGACGCGATCGCCGACGCCCCTGAGCGGTGGTGCGGTCTTCAGGTCGACGAGATCGGCCTCGACGCCGGCGTCGTCGTCCCTGTCCACGAGTCGACGGTGAAGCTCGGCGAGTCCGCCGAAGAGATCCTCCTCGGGCTGCTGGACGAGCTTGCCGCGTTCCTCTGTGCGGCGGGGTGGCGCCACCCCTGGCCCGCCGGACGCGGCCGGGACGAGCTCGCCGTCCTGCTCGCGGCGACCATCGATGTCGCGGTCACTCCGGCAGAGGTTCGCCTGGTACGTCAGCGGCGTGAGTCCGCGCTCTCCTCGACCGGCATGACTCCCGTGGTCGCAGGTCGGCAGGCGGCGCAGGACACTGATCCGAGCGAGCTGCGGAAGCTGGCGGAGGAGAACGAGGCGCTGCGCGGTCAGGTGACCTGGTTCAAGCAGCAGATGCGGCAACGTCAGACGATGACCCACGAGGTACGCACTGCGGCCCGACGCGACGTCGAGGCACTGAACGATCGCATCAAGGAGCTGGAGGGTCAGCTCAGCGCTCTGCAGGCCCCGGCCGTCAGCCGGGTCGCCAAGCGTGCGTCAGCCGTCCCCGGGCGGGCGCGTTCCGGCTTCGGGCGTGTGCCCGGGGCCCGGCGCGCGGCCCGCCTGCTCAGGAGGGTTCTCCGCAGGATCCGACGCGTGGCCAAGCGTTAGGACGTCAGCCGGTCACGCCTCGGTGGGCGTGGCCGGCACGAGCCGCAGGTGGATCTCGTCCGACCAGCCGAACTCGAGCTTCGCTGCCTCGGTCGCGGTGGGCTGAGGCACTCGTTCACAGAGTTCACGGGCGACGACGATCGGCTTGTGGTCGCGGCCGTCCAGCAACGACCACCGCGACGTCTCACAGGCATCGTGCTCGATCGCGGTGCTCCGCAACGCACTCACCGGCACGGTGATCAGGAAGACGCCGTCACGGTCGGTCACGTCCAGGGTGACATCGAGGGGCTTCTCCGGGGTCGGCCAGGTCCGGAGGACCGCGCCGGTGGATTCCAGCCGGGGACCGTCCGGACCACGCAGGACCAGGTCCTCACCCTGCCACCACGCGTCGTGAACGACGGGACGGTCGGGCGTCGCGGTGATCACGAAGGACCCGTTCGGGTCGCGGGTGGCGTTCACCGCGCGCCCCTTCATCAGGGATCGAGAGCCGAGAAAGTCCGGATGCACCGGCAGCGGAGACGTACGTCCCTTCCTGGCCAGCTTCACCCGGGTCGGCACGATCTCCTCCATGGGCATGTCCAATCCGGACTTCTCGAGGACAGCCTCGACGGGCACCGTCAGTCGCCACGGGGTGATGCCTCGCTCGCCCCGTTCGCCGATCGTCAGCGCGTGAGTCACCACCGAACCGCTGCGGTCGGTGAGCGTCAGCTCCGCATGCTGAGGAGGAGTGCCTCGGAACGCGCCCCGGATCTCGATCTCGTCGCCGAGGTCGGTGGTGTGATCCACCCACGCGTCCGGGAGATCACGAACGGTGACCCCGAAGCCGCCGGGAAGGCGTCCTGGGCGACACCAGCGGTTGCCGATGCGCCGCCAGCCCTGCCACCGCTCCCGTCCGTCCCCCGACGTCGTCACCTGGATCACGTCGCGGACGTCGCGGTTGCGAATGCTGATCATGAGGCGCCACTGGCGATCACCGGCCAGTCGCGACGGGTCGATGCTCAGCTCGAGCGTGGACCTGTCCACCTGGCCGAACGGGATCGCCCGCGGACGAGCGACGTGATCCACGGGCACCTTGCCGCCGTTGGGGCTCTCCAGCCACACCTTGAAGCGTGTTCGTGGCGCGAGGGCGAGGGTGTTGACGCCGATGTTGACCCGGACCGTGACCCGGGAGCCGCTCCACCAGGCCTCGGTCGCCACTGCCTTGGGCTTCATGTACGCAGGCGCCAGACGGAACACCGAGTCAGGTGCGCCGACGGCGGCGTCCTCGAAGGACGGGAGCTTCGCGTACCAGCCATCCGTCCGTCGGGCCAGCGGCGCCTGGGTCCCGTTCTCGGCCCGATAACGGGTCAGCGCAGACAGCGCGTCACGCTGACGGCGCTTCAGCAGGTCGAACACCAGTCGCTCGTACGGTCCCTGACGGTTGAGGATCGCGTCGTCGACGCGCGCCAGGTAGCGCTCCGCCAGGTCGAAGATGCGTCCGGACTCATCGGTCGGATGGTCTTCGATCGATCGGGCGAGCACCTGGACATCCGTCGCCGCGAGATGCGACTTGACCAGGTCGGACAGGTAGGGAGCCTGCTCCTCGACCATGTCGAAGAGCATCTCGGCCGAACGTACGCGGTCACCGAGGTTGTCGAGGTTCCAGTGGCTCTGCGTGATCGAGGCCTCGCCGCCGTCGCGGTGGCGCCAGTAGTAGATCGGCTCGGCGAGGATGTCGACCTGTCGGGCGCGGATGTGCGCGGCGAGGGCGACCGGGTAGTCCTCGTAGAGCATGTCCGGGTAGCTGAGGCTGGCTGAGTCCCAGAAGTCGCGCCGGTAGACCTTGTTCCAGATGTAGCGGTCGATGCCCAGGATGTGGGTCCGGCTGCAGTGAGTGGCGATGCGGGTCGTGACGAACGGGCGCCGGTGGGACCACGACTGCCAGACCGACACCGAGTCGAACCGGCGGGCGTTGCCCGCCACGAAGTCGGAGCCCGAGCGCGCCAGCGTGTCCGTCATGAGCTGGTAGGCGTACTCCGGGACGTAGTCGTCGGCGTCGACGAACGCCAGCAGGTCACCGCTGCTCTCTTCGACCCCGATGTTTCGGGCCACACCGACGCCGACCTTCTCCGAGGAGACCACTCGGAAACGCGAGTCGCTCGACGCGAACCGGTCGGCAACTGTCGCGG
Source organism: Nocardioides sp. NPDC023903 (assembly GCF_040639295.1). Lineage (NCBI taxonomy): Bacteria > Bacillati > Actinomycetota > Actinomycetes > Propionibacteriales > Nocardioidaceae > Nocardioides > Nocardioides sp. NPDC023903. Next base: position 208,389 of record NZ_JBEZZS010000005.1, read on the forward strand.
ACCCGTCGGTGGATGCGTCGTCGACCATGACCACCTCGAAATCCGAGAAGGTCTGGGCGCGAAGCGACTCCAGGCACGTCTGAAGGAAGGGCTCCACGTTGTGAAACGGGATGACGATGCTCAGAGCGGGATGCGGCACAAACTCACCTTAAGTCGCTCCGTCCTCGAGCCTTCGCAACCGCTCCTCGAAACGCGTGGCAGCCGTGATGCGGGCACGCACCTGCTCCTGCTGACGCTGGATCTCGGCCCAGATCGAGGAGGCGTCGACGTGGCCGTCCGACGGCGCTCCGGCCGTGAGGTTGCCGCGCTCGACGGTGTCACGCAGGGTCTCCAGACGTGCCTCGAGGGCCGCGACCTGCGGGCTGACCCGAGCGAGCTCGCGCTCGAGGTCGCCGATACGGACGCGCTGCCGGTCCGTGATGGCACGCAGCTCCTCGATGGTGGCTCGAGCCTCGTCCAGGTCGGCTGCGGATCCGGCCAATCTGTTGACCTTGCCGCGCAGTCGGTTCATCGCCATAGGGAAACGCGCTCCTCCTCGAGCCAGCCGGTCATGACGCGTGCCTCCGCCTCGATCCGATGCTCCGGCGCCACGGGCGAAGAGCCGCCGGCCTGATAGGTCCACTCCGTCTGCCCAGGGTTGTCGACGAACGAGAACCCCGACAGCAGGATGTCGGACTCCGGGAACAGGTTGACCGCCAGCCACGCGGCGGTGAAGCCCGTGGTCGGCGCCAGCTTCTCGGTCCGCCAGGGGATGTCGAGGTCGGCCCCGGTGCCGGTGAGCAGCTCCCCGTTCGGGATGGGTACGAAGCCCAGATCGGGCGGCCAGGACATCGGCCACACCTCGAGGCGGCCATGGAAGCGCATCGGTTCGGCGAGGAGGTAGAGGCGCTCGCGGTAGCGGTCGAAGGTGAACCGCGTCGGGCGGGTGATCCGGTTCCAGATCACCACGTCGGCCCGTGATCCCTGGGCGCGCGGCTCATCCGGGACATCCAGCACGAAGCTGTTCACCCGGATCACCAGATCCGAGTCGTCGATGGCCTTCGCTCGGTCGTCGCTGGGCCCCAGAGGAGCATTCCCGAGCACTGCGACCGACCTCACCGGCGCCCTCTTGGCGTACGTGGTCATCAGGTCGCGTAGGTAGGCGAAGCCTTCAGTGATCGTGACTGCCCGTTCGGCGATCAACGTCACCGGCTTCCCCTTTCCGACGACTCTCGTCGCAGCGTCGTCACAGATCGCGGGGACGCGGCAGGCGCGTTACCCGTTCGGAAAAATCATAACGAGCCAGACCTCCGACAGTTACCCACCCGAGTATCGATTTGAGCGTCGCGGCGCGTTTTCACGCGTTCCGACGCAAAGTGCCACGACGCTGTTGGCGCCTCGTCACCATCCATACATCTGTGCGTCGCGCGCTGGTCAGGCGGACTGAGCCCCGGTCCAGCTCGTACGCTCGGCCTCGAGCTCGGCACGTACGGCGTCCAGCTCGGACTCCAGCTCGGCGACCCGGATGGCTGCCTCGGCGGCGTCGGCCTCGACGGCCTGGAGCCTCGCCTCGAGCTGCTCGCCACGCATCTCGGCCTGGGCGGCCCGACGGGCCTCCTCGCCACGGCGACGGACGGCCTCGGCGGCGCGTTGGTGAGCGGCGGCCAGAGCGGACTCGAGCTCCTCGACGGCCTGGACGCGCTCGGCGAGCTTGGCATCCATGTGCTCGCGGAACTCAGCGTTCTCCTCGGCCCGCTTCTCGGACTCGACGCGGTAGGCCTGGGCCTGCTCGGCGCGGTCGCGCGCCCAGTCGCGGCGGGTCTGGAGGAGTTCGGAGTGGGTGATCTTGGTTGCGGCAGCGCCACAGGCGAGCCCGAGAACGGCTGCGAGCACGACAACCAGCCAGGACCCGGAGGCCACCGCGGCGGTGATCGTGATGGCGGCCAGCGCCAGCAGGCCTACAGCAACCGTCAGGCGTGTGCTGCGCTGACGCCTGCGTGTGACTGGAGTTGCGGATGGGGAAGGCATGCTTCCACGGTACGGCTAGTTTTCATCGCGTTTGCGGACCCGGCACGCGTGTTCGAGGAGTCGAGCGGCCACCAGGATCGCGGTTCCGGCCACGGCCGCGAGGGCCGAGCGCACCAGCCGCTCCCCTGCTGCGGTGTTGGCGTCGTAGCCGAGCCAGCTCACCGCGTAGCCCAGATAGCCGCCGGCGAGGAGCGCGCCGACCAGGCTGCAGGCGCGGGCGAGCACCAGCCGGTTGACCGCCTGATGAGCCTCGATGCGCTCGCCGCGTACCTGCAGCTGGCGGTGGGTGATCCAGGCGGTCACGCCCAGTGCCGCCGCGATCAGCAGCAGCACCACCGGCTGCGCCCAGGTGACCACCGGAGCGACGCCGCGCCAGGACTCCAGCACGGGGTGAGCCAGCCAGCCACCGACGATCCCGATGACGGCCCACGCCGTGATGGCTCCGCCCGACATCGGGCGGAGCCGGCGCTCGTCGTCGGCTGGATCCTTCTCAGGACCCTGGTCGGGGTCCTCGGGTGCTGTGCTCAGATCCGGCTCAGAGGTCGAGGGTGAGGTCGTCGCGGCGGGTGATGCCGGACTGGTCGGACTGCTCCAGCAGCTCGGCGATCGGACCCACGCCAGGAAGATCGGCGCTCGGCTCCAGGTCGAGCCACGGCTTGAGCACGAACGCCCGCTGGTGCGCGCGCGGGTGCGGCAGCGTCAGCGACTCCTCCTCGAGGATCTTGTCGCCGACCGAGATGACGTCGATGTCGAGCGTGCGCGGCTCGTTGAAGATGCCGCTGCGCGAACGGCCGTAGGCGTCCTCGATGGTGAGCGCACGCTCGAGCAGGCGCGTCGGGGTGAGCGTGGTGTCGGCTAGGACGATGGCATTGAGGTAGAGCTCAGCATCCTCGGGCGAGTCGACCGGCTCGGTCTCGTAGACCGGCGAGATCGTGGTCACCCAGACATCCGGGGTCTCGGCGAGGGTGTTCAACGCGTCCTGCAGATTTGCCAACCGGTCCCCGAGATTGGAGCCCAACGACAGCACCGCCCGTCGGATCGGCCGCATCTCCCCGGTGAGCGTGTCGGCGTCGATGATGTACGGGTTGGGTACCTCTGTCACGTGCTCTGCCTCCGGGTGATCGTCAGGGTGACGTCTTTGAACGTCGCTTCGATAGGCGCCCCCGGTTTGTGAACCGTAACACGTACCCAAAGTGCGCGGATGTCTGCAAGGCAAATGTCCGCGATCCGCTGGGCAAGCGTTTCGATGAGGTCCACCGGGTCGCGCTCAACATTGGTTTTGACCGCCATCGCGAGACTTCCGTAATCGACGGTGTCATGCAAGTCGTCCGTTTCCGCCGCCTTGCGGGAGTCGGTGCCGATGACCAGGTCGATGATGAACTTCTGCCCCTCGCGGCGCTCGAAGTCGAAGACTCCGTGATGGCCGAAGCACTCCAGACCGAGGATCTGGATTTCGTCCGCGGGTTCCACAATGTTCATCAAATGCTCTCCAGTTTCGCTGCCGCCGCGAGGGTGTCCCTGGCGGCACGTACGTCATGAACACGCGTGGCCCAGACACCGCGTTGCGCGAGAAAGACGGTGATCGCATCGTGAGCACTCTCACGCTCGGTCACCGGACGCAGCGTGCCGTCGGGGGCGGCCAGCAGGCGGCCGAGGAAGGTCTTGCGGCTGGCCCCGATGAGCACCGGGAAGCCGAGCTTGTGGAACTCCTCCACGCCCGCCAGCAGCCGCCAGTTGTCGTCGGCCGTCTTGGAGAAGCCGAGCCCGGGGTCGACGACGATGTTGTCGTCCTGGATCCCCGCCGCCCGCGCCGCCTCGATCCGCTGCTCCAGCTCCGCCTTGACCGTGGCGACCACGCCGTCGGCGTAGACGAGATGGTCCTGGTGCTGCATCTCCGCACCGTGCGCACGCCAATGCATCACGACGTACGTCGCACCGTGGTCGGCCGCGACCTTCAGGATCCCCGGGTCGGCCAGACCGCCCGAGACGTCGTTGATGATCTTCGCCCCGGCCTTCAGGGCGGCATCGGCGACCTCAGGACGCATCGTGTCGACCGAGAGGGTCGCCCCCTCCGCGGCCAGCGTCTCGATGACCGGCACCACCCGGGCCAGCTCGTCGGCCACCAGCGGCCTGGTCGCCCCTGGACGGGTCGACTCGCCGCCGATGTCGAGGAGGTCGGCCCCCTGCTCCAGGAGCGCATGACCGTGAGCCACCGCGTCATCGGTCGCCAAGAATCGTCCGCCGTCGCTGAACGAGTCGGGCGTGACGTTGACGATTCCCATGACCTGCACGCCACGACCCTATCCGGCGGTTCCGGAGGAGCAGACTTGACGAGGTGGGCCGGCTCAGCCAGGCTGCCCGCCATCTCATTTACCCAGGGAGGCATCGTGGCCAAGATCCTGCTCCGTTCAGCGAGGGACCCGTTCGACGTGATCGAGGCGGGCGACCCGCGTGCGTGGGGCATCGGGTTCTATGGCACGAACGTCGGCAACCTCCTCTTCGCCGACTCGACCCACCGGCTCCTCAGCGTGCCCGGAACCGAGATCGTCGCGAACCGCTTCGTCCATGAGCGGCGTGCGTTCACCGCCGACGAGGTCGCGGCGACGAACGACGAGTACGACCACTTCGTGGTGCCGCTGGCCAACGCCCTCCGGCCGGAGTTCACCCGCCCGTTGACGCGTCTGACCGCCTTCATCGAGCAGCTCTCGATCCCGACCACCATCGTCGGCATCGGCGCGCAGCTCTCCCTCGACGAGCTCGACACCGCTCCCGACGACGAGCTGGCCGCTCTGCACCGGCGGTTCATGAACAGCGTCCTCGAACGGTCCCCGAAGGTCGGCGTACGCGGCGAGATCACCGCTGAGTACCTGCGGCGTCTCGGCTACGGCGACGATCACGTCGAGATCATCGGCTGTCCGTCGATCTACCTCAACGGACCGGACCTCACCGTCCGCGACGAGCGCTCCACCCCGATCGCCGACGACGACCCGATCGCGGTCTCGATGAGCCCGCTGACCTCGCCCTGGTTCGAGACGTACGTCGACGCCTTCGCCGACCGGCACCCGCAGATGACGTACGTCGGCCAGACCCACCACGACTTCGCGATGCTCCAGTGGGGTCGGCACAGTCAGCCCGAGATGGGTATCGACCGCGACCACCGGCTCTACTTCGAGGACCGGACCCGGATGTTCCTCGACGCCGGATCCTGGATGCGGTTCCTGGCCACCCAGCGGTTCGCCTTCGGCACGCGTATCCACGGCAACGTCGCCGCGGTGCTCGCCGGGACCCCCGCCATGGTCATCGCCCATGACTCACGCGTGCTGGAGCTGTGCGACTACCACGGTCTGCCCTACACGATGCTCGACTCGATCACGCCAGAGACCACGGTCGACGAGCTGTTCCAGGCAGCCGACTTCACCAGCTTCCACAACCGCCTGGCCGACGGCTGGAAGCGGCTGACCGCGTTCCTGGACGACGCCGGTCTGGCGAACGTCGCGCAGCCCGACCAGTCGAGTGCGGCGTACGACGCCGAGCTCGCCGCGCTGGAGCCGGCGGCACCCGTCGCCACGCTCCGCGGGTCGGGCGATGACGCCATCCGGCGCATCGAGGACCGGATCCACGCGCTCAAGGTCGCCTCCGAGTACGCCGACACCGCCGCCAAGCGGCGCGAGCGGGAGCTCGAGAAGAAGCTCACCGCGTCGGTGAAGGGCCAAGCCAAGCGAATCGCAGCCCTCGAGTCGACCACGCGCAAGCAGCAGGCGCGGATCGAACGGCAGACCAGCCGCCTGGACCGCCAGCGAGGCCTGATCGACGAGCTGCGCGCAGACCTCGCTCGTCACCAGGAACGAGCGGGCCTGCGCGGCTTCGTCCGACGGGTTCGCCGCCGGCTGCGGCGCTCCGCGAGCTAGGGGACCTAGCGGGTCCCGCCCCGGATCAGGGCCATGGCCTCGGCCCGGGTGGTGGCGTTGGAGCGCATCGTGCCGCGTACGGCACTGGTGATGGTGCGAGCGCCGGCCTTCTTGACGCCGCGCATCGTCATGCACAGGTGCTCGGCCTCGACCACCACGATGACGCCGCGCGCCTCGAGAAGCTCCATGAGCGCGTCGGCCACCTGGGTGGTGAGCCGCTCCTGCACCTGCGGTCGCTTGGCGAAGACGTCGACCAGCCGGGCGAGCTTGGACAGGCCGGTGATCTTGCCGGAGGACGCCGGAATGTAGCCGACATGGGCGACACCGGTGAACGGCACCAGGTGGTGCTCGCACATCGACCACAGCTCGATGTCACGGACCAGGACCATCTCGTCGTGGCCGAGATCGAACGTCGTGGTGAGGACTTCCTCGGGCGTCTGGTGCAGCCCGCGGGTCACCTCCTGGTAGGCGCGGGCGACCCGGGCGGGAGTCTCGAGCAGCCCTTCGCGGTCGGGGTCCTCCCCGATCGCGTAGAGCAGCTCGCGCACGGCCGCCTCGGCCCGCTTCTGGTCGAACACCGGTACGTCCGCCACGTCCCGCTCGGGGACATGGACGGGCGCTACGTCATCGAAGTTGTCGGACATGTCTTCAGTATCAGGCGGGCGGGGTGCCCTCGGGCGAACCGGCCTCGGTCGGCTTCGTGACGTCGACACCGTTGGCGGACTGGGTGCCGGACTGAACGCCGGACTGCTTCCCGGCCGCGCGGATCGCCTTGGCGAGGTTCTCCTTGTCGCGCTCGACGATCCACCGCGGGATCTCGACCGCTGGGCGCTCGGAGGGGCGGCGGGTGTCGGAGCCGGTCCAGGCCGGACGCGGGTCACGGCGACGCAGCGGCTCGAAGATCGCGGCTACCTCGTGCTTGGAGAGCGTCTCCTTCTCGAGGAGCTCCAGCACCAGGCTGTCGAGGACGTCCCGGTTCTCCTCGAGGATGTCGAAGGCCTCCTGGTGCGCGGTGGCGAGGAGCTTCTTGGTCTCGTCGTCCACGACGGCCGCGACCTCCTCGGAGTAGTTGCGCTGGTGACCGATGTCACGGCCCAGGAACGGCTCGCCGTTGGACTCGCCGAGCTTGATCGCACCCAGGCGCTCGGTCATACCGAACTGGGTGACCATCGCGCGGGCGAGGTTGGTCGCCTTCTCGATGTCGTTGCCGGCACCCGTGGTCGGGTCGTGGAAGATGAGCTCCTCCGCGGCACGTCCACCGAGCATGTAGGAGAGCTTGTTGAGCATCGAGGACCGGGTCTGCGAGTACTGGTCGTCGTCGGGCATGACCAGGTTGTAGCCCAGCGCCTTGCCGCGCGGCAGGATCGTGATCTTCTGGACCACGTCCGGGCCCGGCAGAGCCGCGGCGACCAGCGCGTGGCCACCCTCGTGGTAGGCGGTGATGAGCTTCTCCTGCTCGCTCATCAGACGCGTGCGCTTCTGCGGGCCGGCGATGACCCGGTCGATGGCCTCGTCGAGTGCCTTGTTGGTGATCAGCTTCTGGTCGCTGCGAGCGGTCAGCAGCGCGGCCTCGTTGAGCACGTTGGCCAGGTCGGCACCGGAGAACCCGGGGGTTCGGCGGGCGACCGAGTCGAGGTCGATGTCGCCGGCCAGCGGCTTGCCGCGGGCGTGGACCTGCAGGATCTTCTCGCGACCGGCGAGGTCGGGAGCGTCCACCTGGATCTGGCGGTCGAAGCGGCCCGGGCGCAGCAGCGCCGGGTCGAGCACGTCGGGACGGTTGGTCGCCGCGATCAGGATGACCCCGCCGCGTACGTCGAAGCCGTCCATCTCCACGAGGAGCTGGTTGAGCGTCTGCTCGCGCTCGTCGTGGCCACCGCCCATGCCGGCACCACGGTGACGGCCGACGGCGTCGATCTCGTCGATGAAGACGATGGCGGGAGCGTTCTCCTTGGCCTGCTCGAACAGGTCGCGGACACGGCTCGCACCGACACCGACGAACATCTCGACGAAGTCAGAACCGGAGATCGAGTAGAACGGCACGCCGGCCTCGCCCGCGACGGCGCGCGCGAGCAGGGTCTTACCGGTGCCTGGCTGGCCGTAGAGCAGCACGCCCTTGGGGATCTTGGCGCCGACGGCCTGGAACTTCGCGGGTTCCTGGAGGAACTCCTTGATCTCCTGGAGCTCCTCGACCGCCTCGTCAGCACCGGCGACGTCGGCGAACGTCGTCTTCGGCATGTCCTTGGTGATCAGCTTCGCCTTGGACTTGGCGAACTGCATGACCCCGCGACCGCCACCGCCCTGGACCGAGTTCATCAGGAACAGGAACAGCACGATGATCAGCACGAACGGCAGAGCGAAGCTCAGGATCGAGCCGAGCACGGAGGGCTTGGCCACCTCGGAGTTGAACTCCTCGAGGTTCTCACCCTCGGCCTCGGTCTTGCGCACCATCTCGATGAGCGCTTCCTGGTCACCGTCGACCCAGGAGGTCGTGACCTCGGAGCCGCCATCACGGGTGCCCTTGACCAGGGTCGCCTTGATCTCCTGGTCGCCGTCGACGAACGTGATCTCCTTGACCTTGTCGTCCTGGATGTATTCGGTCAGCTCGCTGGTGGTGATCTCGTCGCCGCCGTTGCGGGGGGCCAGATACTGCAGCGCCAGGATCACACCGAGCACTGCCACGATGATCCACAGCCAGGGACCTTTGAATATGCGCTTCACAGGCTTCTTTCAACCGTTTACGGGGTCAGACACGCACGCAGGGCAGCGCGCACGTCATTTAGAACGACGGTACACGCCAAATCGTGCCCGCCCCATCTGTGCGGTTCCGCTGTTGGCGTAACAGCAGGCGCTCGCCGGCTCAGTTCCAGCCTCAGCTGTAGATGTGCGGCGCGAGGGTCGAGATGTCGCGCAGGTTGCGGTACTTCTCGTTGAAGTCGAGGCCGTAGCCGACCACGAACTCGTCGGGGATGTCCCACCCGACGTACTTCACGTCGACCGGCATGCTGACCGCCTCGGGCTTGCGGAGCAGGGTGGCGATCTCGATGCTCGCCGGGCCGCGGCTGGTGAGGTTTGAGGTCAGCCAGGTCAGGGTCAGGCCGGAGTCGATGATCTCGTCCACGACGAGCACGTGCTTGCCGGTGACGTCGGTGTCGAGGTCCTTCAGGATCCTCACCACACCGGACGACTTGGTGCCGGAGCCGTAGGAGGAGACGGCCATCCAGTCCATCTCGACGTGGCGGTTCAGGGCGCGCGCGAGGTCGGCCATGATCATCACCGCACCACGTAGGACGCCGACGATCAGCAGCTCCTGGCCCTCGTAGTCCTTCTCGATCCGGCGGGCCAGCTCTTCGACCTTCGCCTGGATCTCGTCGTGGGTGAACAGGGTCTTCACGAGGTCGTCGCCGACGTACTCGGTGTCCATGTCCGTCACTCTAAGGGCTTGGTGTGAACGGTCCCGATTCGAAGACGATACGACCGTTCGTACGCTTCGCCCGCAGGTGTCCTGGGAGGTCGATCCAACGCTGGCCGCGCCAGCCGGTGACCAGCTCGTCGACGGCCTTGACGTGCTCACGGGTGAGCTCCGCGGGCGGGCTGCCGGCTTCGATCGCCGCGATCCGGAGGACCCTGGTCCGGACGGCGGACGGATACGCGGCGAGGGTCTCGACCGGGAGGGTCCCGCCGAGCTCGCGGTGCATCGCCTCGGCGATGTCGTCGATGAAGTCAGCGTCCTCGCGGAGCTGCTCGGCCGTGCGAGCCAGCGCGTCGGCGACCCCCGGGCCGAGGTCCTCCTCGAGCGTGGGCAGGACGCGGTGGCGGATGCGCGCGCGGGTGTAGGCGAAGTCGCGGTTGTGAGGGTCCTGCCAGACGTCGAGGCCCTCGACCTGGCAGGCGGTCTCGGTGTCGATCCTGGTCGTCGCGAGGAGCGGCCGTCGATAGCGGTCGAAGATCGCGCGCATCCCGGAGAGGCTGCGCGCACCCGAGCCCCTGGTCAGCCCCAACAGCACGGTCTCGGCCTGGTCGTCGCGGGTGTGGCCGAGCAGGATCACGCTCGCGCCGACGCGCTCGGCGAGCTGGTCGAGGACCGCGTAGCGGGCCTGCCGCGCCGCAGCCTCGGGACCCTCCCCGTCGGCCTTGACCTCCACCGTCGCGGTCACGGTCTCGTCGACGCCCATCTCGGCGAGCTGTCCGACGACCCTCGCGGCCTGTGCCTGGCTGCCGTCCTGCAGCCCGTGGTCGACGGTCGCGCCGATGATGTGCAGCCCGAGCTTGTGGCCCTCGAAGACCGCGGCCGAGGCCAGCGCCAGGGAGTCCGCTCCCCCGGAGCAGGCCACCATCACCTTCTCGCCCGGCTCGAGCCGGGCGAGTGTGGCGCGGACGGGGCGGCGTACGGCTGCGATCGAAGGGTGCAGGCTCACAGGACCCGGGTGACCCAGGCGTCCGGGTCGACGATCTCGGCCTTCGACGGGAGGTTCTCGGGGCCGGCGAAGACGGCGTTGAACTCCTCCATACCGACTCGGTCGACCACGTGGCGTACGAACTTCGCGCCGTCGCGGTACTGCGCCATCTTGGCCTCCAGCCCGAGCAGGCGGCGCAGCAGGCGGTCGAGTACGCCGATGCCCTGACGACGCTTGTTGAAGGCCTTGCGGATCGTGGTGACGCTCGGGATGACGCCGGGACCTACGTCGTCCATGACCACGTCGGCGTGGCCCTCGAGCAGCGACATCATCCCGGTGACCCGGTCGATGATCTCCTTCTGCTCGGGCTTGGCGAAGGCGTCCACGATGCTGCCGTTGCCCTTGAGCGCCTCGGTGACGCGCTGCAGCCCGCCGTCGAAGATCGAGGCCGGGTCCATCGCTTCGGAGAGGCCCTCGATCTGAGCGAAGAGGTGCTCGCGCATCCACGGGCTGGCGGTGAACTGGACCCGGTGGGTCTCCTCGTGGAGGCAGACCCACAGCCGGAAGTCGGTCGGGTCCAGGCCGAGCTCGCGCTCGACGTGGACGGCGTTGGGCGCGACCAGCAGCAGCCGCCCCGACGGCCCGTAGAACGGGTCGAACTGGCCGAGGATCTTCGAGGCCATGAAGCCGAGCAGGCCGCCGACCTCGGCCGCGCTGACCTTGGACCCGACCGCCATGGTCAGGGCGCCGGGGGTTCGCTTCGCGGTGATCCGGTCGACCACCGGCGAGATCACGTGGGCGAAGGTGTCGGCGTTGGCCTGGATCCAGCCCCTTCTGTCGACCACCAGGACGGGCGCGGTGTCGCGGGGCGCGTCCAGGCCGGTGAAGGCGCGCACGAACTCGGTCGCCTTGGCGGCGTCCGCCCGCAGCTCCTCGACGGCGTGCTGGGCCTCGCTGCGCGAGACGATCGGGCCATCTCCGGCGACCTTCGCGCCGAGGCGTACGGCCAGGTCCCAGTCGACCATGGCGGCTCCGGACGGGGCGGGGTCCTCAGCACGATGGGTCATGCGTACGACCGTATCCGACCGGACCTATGCCGAGCATCGACACGTCGCGACCGCCGTGATCGCGTCGTCGAGGGCGTCGCGTACGTCCAGGGTCTGCTCGGGCTTGAACCCGTCGGCCATGAGTACGACGACGAACGGCGTGCCGCGGGCGTCGATCGCGATGCCGGCGAGCCCGGAGACGCCGGTGAGGGTGCCGGTCTTCGCCCGGACGCGGCCGCGACCCGGCTCGGCGTCGAAGTTGAACCGCCGCGAGAGGGAGCCGACCCAGCCGGCGACCGGGAGGCCGGTCATCGCCGGGGCCAGCTCGGGACGGTTGGGGCTGGCGGCGGTCTGGAGCGTGCTCACCAGCAGCGCCGGCGGGATCAGATTCTGCCGGGAGAGGCCGGAGCCGTCGCGGAGGACCAGGCCGGTGGTGTCGATGCCGAGGTCCTTCAGCGTGGCCGTGATCGCCGCAGTGGAACCGTCGAACGTCGGCGCGCCCGCCGCGAGCCCGACCTGCCGGGCGAGCACCTCGGCGAGCTGGTTGTCGCTGTGCTGCAGCGTGTATTCGACGATCTCGCGGAGGGTGTCGCCCTGCCGTACGGCGAGCTGGGTGCCTGCCTTCGTCCCCCGCGCGGGCTTCCCGTTGACCTTGATCCCGTGCTTGACCAGGGCCTTCTTGAACTGCTCGGCGGCCTGCGTGGACGGGTCCCGGCTGTAGCCGGTCGACTGGGAGCCGCCGTGGTCGACCAGCAGCGCGGTGATCCCGCCGACCTCCTCGCCCAGGTAGGTGCGTCGCCAGGTGGGACTCAGCGTCGGGCCGCCGAAGAGAGTGTCGTCGTAGGCGAGGGTCACCGACTTGGTGGTGCCGAGCTCCCGCGCCGTCTCCGCGGCGAGGTCGTCGAGGTCGCTGGTGCTGAGAGATGCGTCACCTCCCCCGACGAGGGTCACGGTGCTCCCCTGGAGCGTGGTGCTGGTCTCGAACCGGCGCTCCGGGCCGTACGCCTCCAGCACCGCCACGCTGGTCAGCACCTTCGTGACGCTCGCCGGGGTCGCGGCCCCGGAGCCGTGGGTGACCAGCGGGGCGCCCTCGAGCGGCGCGATCGCCGCCTTGAGGTGCTTGCCGAGCCGCTTGTCGCCGACCATCTCCCGCATCACCTGCTCCAGCGCGGCCTGATCAGGCTTTCCCGGGGCTCTCGTCTGCTCGCCCGCGACCGCCGCGGGGCTGACCGCGGCGATGCTCAGCGGGGCCGGTGGAGGGGTCGGCGCGACGTTGCCGCGGGCATAGCGCGCCCACCCCAAGGCGTACGCCGCGGCCGCCGCGCCCACCAGCAGCGCGAGCACCAGCGGCAGCACGACCACGAGCTTTCCGCGGCTCTCCTCCGGCTCCTCGGAAGGCCACTTCGGCGCGCTTTGGGGCTCCACGGATATCCTCCTCGATGCCGGATCTGACGCCGATCGATGTCAGACTGTCCGGCATTCCGTTTTTGGGTTTGTCTGGAGGCAGAGAAGTGACGCAGGAGTTCGACGTACTGATCGAGGTCCCCAAGGGATCCCGCAACAAGTACGAGGTGGACCACGAGTCGAACCGGCTTCGACTCGACCGCGTGCTGTTCACCTCCATGATGTACCCCGCAGACTACGGCTACATCGAGGACACCCTCGGTGGGGATGGTGACCCGCTCGACGCGCTGGTGCTCACCCCCTACCCGCTCTTCCCGGGTGTGCTGGTCGAGGCCCGCCCCGTCGCGATGTACGTCATGGAGGACGAGCAGGGCCAGGACGAGAAGGTCCTCTGCGTCCCCTGCGACCCCCGCTTCGACCACATCCAGGACCTCGCCGACGTCGACGAGTGGACGCTCAACGAGATCAAGCACTTCTTCGAGCACTACAAGGACCTCGAGCCCGGCAAGTCCGTCAAGGGCTCCGACTGGGTCGGCAAGGCCGCCGCGGAGTCGGAGATCGCCGCCTCCATCGACCGGTTCAAGAACACCGCTCACTGAGGCCGTCGCTTGTTGACCGAGGTAACTCGGTCGGGGCGCGCGAATGTTGACCGAGGTAACTCGGTTGAGTGTCACTTCCTTCGTGGAGTTCCACGAAGGAAGTGTTCGTTCACCGAGGTAACTCGGTCAGCATTCGCCCAGCGCGGCGTGCAAGGAGGCGTAGGCCGCGTCCACCTCGCCCGCGACGGTCGCGAGGACCTTCGTCGCGGGGCGTTGGGCCACCAGTTCGGCGAGCTTGGAGGCGTACGCACGCAGATGCTCGTCGCCACCGGACTCCGCCACAATCTCCCTCACGAGCGGATGCCAGGGATCATTGCCGTCATCCCGTGCGTGGAAACGACGTAGTGCGTCGTCCTCGACTGCCTCGAGCATGACCTCTACGAACTCGGCGCCGGCGTCGTGCGCCGCCCGCTCGAAGCGTTGGAGCTCGCTGACTCGGGCGAACAGTTGTGGAAGCACGACGTCGCCGGACTCGCTGAGATAGCCGCGGATCAGCCCCAGCGCCGCGGGCCTGATCCGTGCGCCGGCCCCGATGAAGTCGTCTCTCCACCCGCTGATGAAGGTACGCAGCAGATCGATGTCGCACACCAGCGTGCCGGGGTGGTCGGCCGCGAAGCGCCTGGCGAGCGTCGATTTTCCTACACCGGGCATTCCGTTGATGAGGATCAGCCTGGCCACGTGACCAGTCAACCACCCGTGGGCGTTCAGCTGGCGATTCGCATCCGGGACTCGACCCGAGCCAACGTCCGCCGGGGACTGTCCAGGTCCTCCCAGATGAAGCGAACGAAACCGTAGTCGGTGATCTCTCGGATCTCGTCCTCGCGCCGCTTCTCCTCGAAGACCGCATCGCTGGGCGACTGGCCGGGCCTGAGCAGCTTTCCGTACTTGACCTTGCCGTCGAACTCACCGAACAACCGGAACTGGGGCCAAGCCCAGTCGACGATGCCGACCAGCGAACCGTCCGCTCGGTAGACCGGCACCTGCAGCTGCGGACGCGGCAGACCTCCGACGCGGAACAGCCACAGGCATCGCGACTCCCCGATCGATCCCGACAACGGATCAGCGTGTGCGACGGCGGCTCCGAGCGGATGGCTGAAGGGCCACTGGTTCATCCGCTTGTATTCGGCGATCAGCTCCTCCTTGGTGAATGCCTTCGCTCGAAGGCCGGCCTCGAGAAGGCACTGAGTGACCTCGTCGTTGGCCTGGAGGCTCGTCTCCAGCGCGCATCGCACCGCAGGCAGCGTACGTAGCCCGTCGCGTGTCTCGACCTCTTCCTCCCCGACGACACCCAGGTGATGGACGACGTCTCCCTCGAGCGGTCTTCCTGCACCATCGAGCCTGGTCACGTGTACCTTCGCGAGGTCCACACCCCACAGGTCGATCCCGTGAGCGACCATGCCGGACACGTGGCTCAGAGCGATCTTGCTGCCCAGCGAGCGCTGCACGGCTCGGGCACGCACGCGATGTCGTCCGACCGGGTCCAGCGTTGCCCACTCGTCGGCGAACACGTATGCCCCGCGTCTGATCCGATGCCATGCGCCCTGGCGGACGACACCAGTGATCTCACGGTCTGCATTAGCCGGCGTTCTTGGCCTCGCGGCGGGTGAAGAAGCCTTCTGTGGCGGTGATGAGTCGTAGTGGGTCCATGCGTCCCAGGGTTTGCCCTCACACCGATGTTTCCGACCAGATATCGGCTGGCTGTGGATAACCCAGACCCGAACGTCGCCTGTGGAGAGTCAGCGGCCCACTTTCGCGTGGTGCGCCGGGTGGATGCTCGCCGAGGTACCTCGGTGGACACCCGCTTACCTCGCGGAACTCCACGAAGTAAGCGACACCCGACCGAGTTACCTCGGTGAGCATCCACCGCCCCTCAGCCGAGCAGGTCCTTCGACCGCAGCAGCTCCTCCGGCACGCCGAAGCCGTCGACGAGCAACCTTGCATCCGGGCGCAGCTGGCGGCAGAGGCGGTTGACCTCGGCGGTGATGGCCTTGGAGCGCTCGGAGGAGAGGCGGCCGTGCTCCATGAACCAGGCGCGGTCGGCCTCGATGACGGAGAGGGCGCTGAGGTCGCAGAGGAGGTCCATCAGGTCGCGTACGGGACCCTCGGGGAGCCCGCGGACCTTCTCCCGGAACGCCTCGTGGATCAGCCGCTCCACGTGCGCGTAAGCGACGCCGATGACGTGGTCCTGCACGGTCGAGAAGACCGCCCCCGGCTCACGCCCGGCCTTGACCCCCGACTGCAGGCGGCGGGCGACGCCGGCGAGCATGTGCTCCTCGCGGAAGCGCAGCATCGCCAGGTGGTAGTCGGAGTCGAGGATGTCCGGCTCGCGCTCCCCTGCCACGGGGACGACGTCGCGGACCCGCTCGAGCAGCTTGTGCACGGCGGTCCGCTCCAGGACCGTCTCGACGGCGAGACCGGCCACGAAGCGGACCAGATCGAGCTGGTCCATCTCCTCGAACTCGCCGGAGTAGTTGGTGAGCAGCCCCTTGGCGACCAGCTGCAACAACACCGTGTTGTCGCCCTCGAAGGTCGTGAAGACGTCGGTGTCGGCCTTCAGGGCCGCGAACCGGTTGGCGGCCAGATAGCCCGCCCCGCCGCAGGCCTCCCGGCACTCCTGGATCGTCCGGGTCGCGTGCCAGGTCGCCAGGGCCTTGGTGCCGGCCGCTCGCGACTCGAGCTCGCGCCGGGCGTGCTCGGAGGTGGCGACGCCGGAGAAGACGTCGTGCAGGTCGTCGCGTACGACCTCCTGCGCGAAGCGCAGCGCGTAGGTCCGCGCGACCAGCGGCAGCAGTCGCCGCTGGTGCTGGCCGTAGTCGAGGAGCAGCGACTCCTCGGCGTCCGAGGACGCCTCGAACTGCCGGCGGCGCAGCGCGTAGCGGACCGCGATCGTCAGCGCGACCTCCGATGCCCGGATCCCGGCGCCGCCGACCGAGACGCGGCCCTGCACAAGCGTGCCGAGCATGGTGAAGAAGCGCCGTCCGGCGGACTCGATCTCGGAGACGTACTCGCCGGCCTCGGTGACGTCCGCGAAGCGGTTCAGGAGAGACGTACGCGGCACCCGCACGCCCGAGAACCACAGCCGTCCGTTGTCGACGCCGTTGAGCCCCATCTTGGGCCCGTCGTCCTCGATCCGGACGCCGGGAGCGGGCGCGCCGTCGATCCGGATCGGCACCACCAGAGCATGGACGCCACGCTCCTCGCCGCCGACCACGAGCTGCGCGAAGACGACCGCGACCTCACCGTGGGCCGCGGCGTTGCCGATGTAGTCCTTGTACGCATCCTCCCGGGTCGTCTCGATGACGAACTCCTGCGCAGCCGGATCGTAGGTGGCCACGGTCCCCACCGCGGCCACGTTGGACCCGTGGCCGTGCTCGGTCATCGCGAAGCAGCCGAGCAGGCGCCCGGAGACGATGTCGGCGAGATAGCGATCGTGGTGACGCGCCGTGCCGAGCTGCAGGATCGCGCCACCGAAGAGCCCGAACTGCACGCCCGACTTCACCAGCAGCGACAGGTCGCCGCCGGCCATCTCCTCGAAGGCTGCGATGGAGGCGCCGACGTCACCGCCCCCGCCGTACTCCTTCGGGAACCCGAGCCCGGTCAGACCGGTCGCGGAGACATCGAGGAGCACCTCCCGTACGCGCTCGCGATACTCCGGCCGGGGCAGTTCCTCGACCTCGTCGAGAAAGTCGGCGCGCGCGATCAGGGACTTGCGTACGTCCTCCCGGACTCCCGCATATCGCCCGTCGAGAAGTGCGGTCAGTGAGGCTGCATCGATGGCGGTCACACCGCCACCTTAAGCCGAGACGGGTCCCGGATCAGGTCAGCTCGTGGGCGACCTTCGACTCGCGGTCGGCGATCTCGTCGGACTCCGCGACGAGCCGGCGTACGCCCTTGCGCTGGAACTTCTGGCCGGCTGCGAGCCCACCGAAGTAGTAGGCGACGAGCGCGATCATGCAGCCCGCGATGTCATCGGCGAGGTAGTGCCAGCCAAAATAGACGGTCGCGACGACGGTGATCCCGAAGTTGATCCAGCCGGCCCAGCGGGCGATCTTGTTGTTGATCGTGGCCTGGATCATCAGCGCCACGAGCAGGGTGATGCCGCAGTGCAGCGAGGCGAAGCCACCGACCGACTGCACCACGTTGGCGTCGACGTCGAAGAGGACGTGTTGCCTGGTGAAGACCAGCGACTCCATCAGTGTGCTCGCCGGCGTCTCAGGCAGGTCGGCGTAGAGATAGGGGTACTGCAGGCCCGGACCGACCGTCGGCAGGCAGTAGTAGGAGACCGTGCCGAGGATCCAGGCGATGCACTGCGAGCTCACGAACCAGTAGCCGTAGGCGAGGTTGCGCGACCACACCAGCCAGCCGGCGACGGCGAACGGCACCAGCGGCAGGAACCACATGTAGATGTAGGAGAGGAACCACGCCACCCAGCCGGTGCCGAGGAGGTCGTGGAGCAGGATCGCCGGGTCGGCGCCGAAGAGCACCGCCTTGTCGATCAGGTGCAGCTCGTGGTCGAACTCGTAGGTCTCCGGCACCACGAACGGCAGGAACGACTTGAGGTTCCGGTAGCAGACGTAGACCAGGTAGAAGCAGACGATGCCCATCGCCACGAGCGTCAGCCGCTCACGCGTCCAGTGGGTGCGGACCCGCTCCTTGAAGATCGGCCCCATGTCCTTCCACTTGAACTTCGCCATCCACAGCGTCCGTGGCACGAGGTCGACGAGGAGCGCAGCTCCGACGAGGAGGGGAAGACGGAGCCAGGACGGTCCGAGGAAGCCCTCCGGGTCGAGCATGCGCTTGTCGACGATCTGCGCGGTTACGACTGCGATCAGGCCGAAGATCAGCGCGCTGCTCACGAGGAAGATCTGAGCGCGGCGATACATAGCCGTTAAGTTTAAATGGCGGGTGGCCGCTCTGCCGATTCGGGGACAACAGATTCTGGGACGGCCAGCCGATTCGGCTCGACCCTCAGCCTGACCGACTCCCCCGGCGCCGGCGCCGAGTCAGCGACGGCGTCGACCTCACCGACGTCATCGAGACGTACGACGAGCCGGTGCAGCTCCGGCGTAGCCCTGGCCGAGACCACGGTGCCGGTGAGCGGGCCGGCCGGATCGGCGACGAAGGCGGAGCGGCGCAGCGCCACCGCGCCGGCCGTTGCCATCCCGGCGGCCTTCAGGACCGTGTACGCCGCCGGCCCCTCGAGCACGCGGGCGTACCCCAGGAACAGGGCGGCCCAGGTGTCCGTCGGCCGCGCCCACACCTCCCGCAGGGTCCCCTGCTGCACCAGGTGACCGTCGCGCAGCAGCGCGATCCGGTCGGCGACCGCGAAGGCCTCCTCCTGGTCGTGGGTGACCATCAGCGCGGTGGTGCCCGCCTCGTGCAGGATCCGTCGCAGGTCGCCCGCGAGCCGCTCCCGCAGCCCGGCGTCGAGGGCGGAGAGCGGCTCGTCGAGAAGCAGCAGCCGCGGCTCGACCGCGAGCGCACGCGCCAGCGCGACCCGCTGCCGCTCGCCACCGCTCAGCGTGCCGGGCAGGCGGTCCTGGTAGCCGCCCAGGCCGACGAGCTCCAGCAGGTCGGCCACCTTCTTCGTACGGTCGGCGGCCGGGATGCGGCGCAACCGCATCGCGTAGGCGACGTTGTTCGCGACGCTGAGGTGCGAGAACAGCTGCCCGTCCTGGAACATCAGCGCGAAGCCACGCTTGTGCGTCGGCACCCCGCGCAACTCCCGCCCGTCCCAGCTGATCTCCCCCGTCGCCGGCTCCAACCCGGCCACGGCCCGCAGCAGCGTCGACTTCCCCGATCCCGACGGCCCGAGCAGCGCCAGCACCTCCCCGTCCGCCAGCTCCAGACTGACGTCCGAGACGGCCGCCTTCCCGTCGTACGCCACCGACACCTCACGCAGCGACAGCATCGCAACCTCGATCCTGGTTCACAGTGCTCCGATCGAAGGTACGCGGAGACGCTCGACGAGGAGCATCACGACGGCGGTGGTGGCGGCGAGGACGCAGGCGGCGGCGAGGGCCATGCCGTAGTTGTCGGACCCCGGACGGGAGAGCAACCGCAGGATGACGACAGGGAGGGTGGGACGCTCCTCGCGGACGAGGAAGGAGGTCGCGCCGAACTCCCCGAGCGATGCCGCGAAGGCGAACCCGGAGGAGGCGAGGAGCGGTTTCCAGATGGCAGGTACGTCGACCGTCATGACCGCGCGCAACGGCCCGGCCCCGAGCCCGGCGGCGGCCTGCCGGAGGCGGTCGTCGACGGACCCCAGGACCGGCACCAACGTCCTCACCACCAGGGGCAACGCCACCAGAGCCTGCGCCAGCGGCACCAGCCACGGCTCGTCGCGGAAGTCGAGCGGGGCCGACCCGAGGGTCAGGTAGAGCCCGAGCCCCAGCGTGACGGCGCTGACCCCGAGCGGCACCATGAACAGCCCGTCCAGGACGGAACGCACCCGACGCTCGGCCACCGACCGGGACCGGCGCGTCACCGCGAACGCCACCAGCAGCCCGAGAGCCAGCGCGACCAGGGACGCCTGCACCGCGACTGCCAGCGAGGTCATCAGCGCGGTCGTGACCGGCACCGGCAGCGGCGGGTCGAACCCGGGAGTCTGCAGGGCCGTGTAGTTCCGGAGACTCCACCGGTCATCGGCCCGCAGCGACCCGAGCAGCAGGGCGAGCAGCGGCCCGGCGACCAGCAGGACCAGCACCGACGTCGACAACAGGGCCGGGAGGTCCCGCAGCGAGACCCGCCGGCGGCGTACGACGACCCGGGACTGCGCGGGATCCGGCACCGAGCGCAGCCGGCCGGCCACGACCAGCAACCCGATGACGACCAACAGCTGGAGCACCGACAACACGGCGGCACCGGGAAGGTCGAACAGAGTGAAGGTCAGCTTGTAGATCTCGGTCTCGATGCTGTTGTAGCGCACCCCGCCGAGGGTGAGCACGATCCCGAACGCGGTCGCGCAGAAGAGGAAGACCACCGACGCCGCGGAGACGATCGCGGGACGCAGCGCCGGCAGGGTGATCGTCAGGAGGACCCGTGCCGGCGAGGCGCCCAGCGCGGCAGCAGCCTCACCGGGACGCGGGTCGAGCGACTCCCAGGCCGCCCCGACCGCGCGGATCACGACCGAGGCGTTGAAGAAGACCAGCCCGAGGATGATCGCGGTCGGCGTGCCGTCGAGCCCCAACCCGGCAAGCAAGCCCGCCTCGCCGATGAGCTCACGGAAGGCGACCCCGACGACGACGGTGGGGAGCACGAACGGCACCAGCAGCCCCGCTCGAATGACGCGCTGGAACGGAAAGCTCAGCCGATGGAGCGCGAACGCGGCCGGCAACCCGAGCGCGACGCTCAGCACCGTCGCCAGCCCCGAGGACCACAGCGTGAACCAGAGTGCCCGCTGGATCTCCGGGCGCCCCAGGATCCTGGTCACGACCGCAGGATCGAACGATCCCTCGAAGAACAGGCCGCGCTGCACCATCCCGATGACCGGCAGGACGAAGAAGACCGCCAGCACGGCCACCGGGAGAGCGGCGAGCGCGACCAGGGTCCCGATTCGCCGGGTCACAGCACGACGGGTGGAGCTCACTGCGCGATCGTGTCACTCCAGGTCGCCAGCCACGCTTCCCGGTTCTCGTCGATCTCCTCAGGCTCGACGGAGAGTGGCGAAGTCGGCTGCTGCGCGAACTTCGCCCAGTCGGCGGGCAGCTCGACGCCGGAGGAGACGGGGAACACGTACATGCTCTCCGGCAACGCCCCCTGCACGCTGTCGGAGAGCATGAAGTCGATCAGCGCCTGGGCGCCCTCGGGATGGTCGGCGCCCTTGAGCACACCGGCGTACTCGACCTGCCGGAAGCAGGTGTCGAGCAGTGCCTTGGTCGTCGTCTTGCCGTCCTTGACGGTGAAGGCCGGCGAGGAGTCGTACGACAGGACGATCGGTCGCGTCCCCTTGCCCCCGCCCTGGGTGAAGTCGGAGTAGTAGGCCTGGTCCCAGCCGTCGACGACCTTGGTGCCGTTGTCCATCAGCTTGCCCCAGTAGTCCGCCCAGCCGTCCTCGCCGTACTCGGCGATCGTGGCCAGCAGGAACGCCATCCCCGGCGTCGACGTCGCCGCGCCCGGGGTCACGAAGAGGTCCTTGTACGCAGGCTCGGCCAGGTCGTCGAGCGACTCCGGCGGCGTCAGCTTCTTCGCCGCGAACCACTCGGTGTCGATGTTGACGCACACGCTGCCGTTGTCGACCGGGGTGAGGAAGTGCTTCTCGTCCCCGGGGAGGTTGAACTCGTCAACCCCGGCCGGGACGGTCTCAGGCGTGTAGGCCTCCAGCGCCCCCTGGTCGATCGCCCTGCTGGCGAAGGTGTTGTCGACGCCGAAGACCGCGTCGCCGTCGGGGTTGCCGGTGTCCATGGCGATCTTGGTGGTCAGCTCGCCACCGTCGCCCGCGTGCCGGATCTCGGCGGTGTAGCCGGTCTTCTCGGTGAACTCGGCCAGCACCTCCTTCGGCAGCGTGAAGCTGTCGTGGGTCAGCAGCACGACGGTCTTGTCGTCGGCGCCGCTCGACGGCTTGGCGTCCGGCTCGGCGGGGCTGCCGCCGCACGCGGACAGCAGCAGAGCGGAGATAGCAGTGGCAGCGATGGCAGGCGTACGCATGCGCATTTCTGACTCCCTTCGCCGGTATCAACCGGAGCAGGTTCGGAGGGTCTGCGGCGCTGTTCGCCGCACTCTCAGGCCTTCCGGCCTCCCCTGTCTGTTCCCACCAACACTACTGGTTGCGAGAATCCACCCATGACCGACGTCGCCATCTCGTCCTTCGACGACCTCTCCCCGAAGACCGCGTACGCCCTGTGGCGGCTGCGCCAGGAGGTCTTCATCGTCGAGCAGGACTGCCCCTACCTCGACCTGGACGGTCGCGACCTCGAGCCCGGGACGCGTCACGTGGTGCTGAGCGACGGCGACCAGCTCGCCGGCACCGCCCGCATCCTCGATGACGGCGACGTGTGGCGGATCGGCCGCGTCGTCCTCGCCCCCGCCCACCGCGGCAAGGGCCTGGCCGACGTGATCATGACCGCCGCCGTCGAGGCCCTCACCGACCGCGACATCGTCCTCGACGCTCAGTCGCCGCTGGCCGGCTGGTACGCCAAGTTCGGGTTCGTGAAGGACGGCGAGGAGTTCCTCGAGGACGGCATCCCGCACACGCCGATGCGACTCACACGCTGACGGGGGCGAACAGAACGCTGGTCTCGGTCTCCTCGCGGGTCGCCTGACCGCGGGCGGCCAACAGCTCGAGATGGGCCTTGGTCTCCATGACCGCGAGGCCGGCGTTGAAGAAGTCGAGCTCGGCGAAGGCGCGCTCGTGGCGGGTCCAGCCGAGGTCGTTGGCGACCTCGAGCGCTGAGCGCCGACCGGCGCGCAAGGACGCCAGCGACTGGGCCAGCCGCGACTCGTGATGGGCCAGGAGCTCGTCGACGCGGGCGTGCGACGACGAGGCGACCGGGCCGTGGGCGGGGAGAAGGCGCAGGTCGGGCAGGGTCCGGACCTTGGTCAGCGAGGCCATGAAGTCGCCCAGCGGGTCGATGACCGGCACCGGCTCGAAGCCGATCGACGGCGTGATCGTGGGTAGCACGTGGTCGCCGGCGAACAGGACCGAGCCGGCCAGATCGGCATAGACGTAGTGGCCCTGGGTGTGCCCCGGGGTGTGCACGGCGTCGAGATCGCGGCCAGCCACGTCGAGGCGTACGTCGCCCTCCAGCCACCGGTCGGGCATCCGCCAGTGGGACAGATCGGGCGCGGGCGGCGGGTTGGCCGCCCACTCCGCGGCCAGCTCGTGCGCTCCGGCATGGGCGAGCAGCCGGTCGGTCGAGACCCAGCCGTCGAGGTCGCCGTTGGTGAGCTCGAGGGTGGGCCGGTCGCCGGCGCCGAGCAGCACGTCCGCGCCGAACTCCTGACCGAGCACCGAGGCGAGGGTGTAGTGGTCGCGATGCACGTGGGTGACCAGGAAGCGCCGGATGTCGCCGAACTCGAAGCCGAGCTTCTTCAGCCCGGACTCGAGCGCCGTACGTCCCTCGGTGATCGCCCAGCCACCATCGACCAGCGAGAGCCCGTCGTCGCCCTCGAGGACGTAGATGTTGACCGCCTTGAGCCCGTCCATCGGCAGCGGCAGCGGGATCCGATGCACGCCGTCGGCGACCGTCCATGCTCCCGGAGCGGACCAGTGCTCCCCCGAGTCAGGCGAGATGGCGGTGGCTGTCGACTGACTCATCCGTCTCCTTCGGGTTGACCTTCCAGAGCCAGAGCAGGCCCAGGATCGGCAACAGGGCAGGAACGAAACCGTATCCGCTCCCGAACTTCGACCATACCGAGTCATCCGGGAACCACGACGGCACGGCCAAGGACAGGACACCGACGACGACCACCCCGGCCAGCTCGATCCACAGCATGATCTTCGCGAAGCCCGCCGACCCGGCGGCCGCGCGGCGGATCGCGAACCAGCCCGCGACGTACGTCGCCGCCGCGACCACGGAGAGCGAGTAGGCGATCGGGGCCTCGTCGAAGGCGGTGAAGACCTGCACCAACGACCGGGCTCCGGCGGCGAGCACGAAGATCGCGTAGACGGTCAGCAGCACCAGGTGCGGACCGGAACGAGTCTTGGCGGGCGAGGTCGCGGTCACCGGACCATCATGACGCGTACGGCCACGACGCCCGTCGCCAGGGCCGCCGCCGCGATCACGCCCGAGGACCACGTCGAGCGGTCCGTACGCATCGTCTGCAGCGCGAGCGGCATCAGGCACACCAGCGCGCCGAGGTAGCCCAGGAAGGTCGACAGCGACTCCGGCTTGCGCCCGCCCGACCACGCCGCCAGCGCCCCGATCGCGAGCACGACCGCCAGGATCTCCAGCATCCACGCCACCTGGTCCAGCCACTTCGGCCGGGGCGCCTTCAGCACCACGCCGAGCACCGCCGCGATCGTCACGAACGCGGCATATCCGGCCACGATAAATCCGATCAGGGTCACGGCGTCCACGTGCCAATCTTCTCCAATGACCTCCACATCTCCCGATCCGGGGCTCGTCGCCCGTCTCCGCGCCGCCGGCTGCGTCTTCGCCGAGGACGAGGCGGCACTGCTCGAGTCCGCCCCGGTCTCCGCCCAGGAGCGGGAGGAGATGGTCGTACGCCGCGTGGCCGGCGAGCCGTTGGAGCTCATCCTGGGCTGGGCCGAGTTCTGCGGGCTCCGGATCCGGGTCGCGCCGGGGGTGTTCGTGCCCCGGCAGCGCTCGGCGCTGATGGTCGAGCTCGCCTGCCGGACGGCCGAGCCAGGCGCAGCCCTGAAGGTTCTCGATCTCGGCTGCGGGACCGGAGCGCTGGGCGCCGCCATCGCGGCACGTCTCCCGGACGCGGAGGTCTGGGCCACCGACATCGACCCGGCGGCAGTCGAGTGCGCTCGCGAGAACCTGCCACCGAACCGCGTGCTCCTGGGTGACCTCTACGACCCGCTCCCCCACGACCTCGAGCTCGACGTGATCGTGGCCAACGCTCCCTACGTGCCGAGCGACCAGATCCGGAACATGCCGCCCGAGGCGCGCGACCACGAGCACCACGTCGCCCTCGACGGCGGCGCGGACGGGCTCGACATCCAGCGGCGCGTGATCGAGCAGGCCCCGAAGCATCTGGCGCCCGGCGGCGTACTCGTCATCGAGTCCGGCCAGGAGCAGGCACCCATCACCGCGAGCCTGATGCGGGAGCGGGGGCTCGTCGCGGAGATCCATCACGACGAGGACCTCTACGCGACCGCGGTGACCGGAACGGCCCCCTGAGAGCACCCAAAAGCGAGGCGTCCCTCTGATTGCACACCACCCCCGCAGTGTGCATTCAGAGGGACCGCCACACCAACCTCGGTGTTGGAGAGGTCGTCCACCCCCCACCGGTGGACGACCTTCTCGCCGATGAAACGGGCCACCCGCGGACTCATGACGCGGGTTGGGAAGAACTTTTTCGAGAATCCCGTCAGACTTCCGATATGCAGGCTTACGGTCCGGCCCACCTGGTGCCGTTGTCCCTGCTCACAGCGGGGATCGTGGCTGTCGTCTGGCTGGGCAGACGACAGCGGGCCGAGGCGAAACCGTCGAAATTCTCACGAGGATTCGCGCTCGCGATCCCGCTGACGACGATCCCGTTGCAGGCCCACGAGTGGGTCACCGACTTCGATCTCTTCATCGATCTGCCGATCCATCTGTGCGACCTGGCGTGGGTCGCGGCGGCGTTCGCGCTGTGGACCCACCATCCCTACCCGACCGCGCTGACCTGCTTCTGGGGCCTCACGCTGACCACGCAGGGCGTCTTCACCCCGGACGTCATGGACTTCCCGGACGTCAGTTACTTCACCTTCTGGGGTCAGCACCTGATGATCGTGATCGCCGCGGTCTACCTGATCTTCGGGCTCAAGCTGCTACCGAAGTGGCGCGACTACGGCTGGGCGGTCGCGACCACGGCGGCGTGGGCCGCCGTGGCGTACGTCCTCAATCTCGTCCTCGACGCCAACTACGGCTACCTGCGCTTCAAGCCGGAGTCGGGATCGATGCTCGACCTGCTGGGGCCGTGGCCGGTCTACATCCTCAACGAGATCCTGATCGTCGCCGGCGTGTGGGCGCTGCTGACGCTGGGTCTGCGGATCTGGGCGCGTCAGGACGGGTCGACGAGGACGCCGGTGCGCTCGTAGTCGGCGAGAGCCGAGGCGTACGGCGCCAGGTCGATGCCCTTCTCGCTCACCCAGCCGTCGTCGTAGTAGGACGATCGGTAGCGCTCCCCGGAGTCGCACAGCAGCGAGACGACGCTTCCCTCGGTGCCGGCCTCCGCCATCTCGCCTACGACACCCAGCGATGCCCACACGTTGGTGCCCGTGGAGGGGCCGACGGAGCGGCCCATCCGGGCCGAGAGCCAGCGCATCGTCGCGATCGACGCCGCGTCGGGGACCTGGACCATGTCGTCGACGACCCCTCCGACGAAGGACGGCTCGACCCGCGGTCGGCCGATCCCCTCGATACGCGACGGCATCCCGGTGGCGTAGTCGGAGGTGTCCGTCTCCCAGCCGCCGTAGAAGGCGGAGTTCTCCGGGTCGGCGACCATGAGCTTGGTGGGGTGGCGGCGGTAGTGGAGGTAGCGGCCGATCGTCGCGGAGGTGCCGCCGGTGCCGGCCGAGACGACGATCCAGGTCGGCACCGGGTGCCGCTCCTGCGACATCTGGTCGAAGATCGACTCGGCGATGTTGTTGTTGCCGCGCCAGTCGGTGGCCCGCTCGGCGTAGGTGAACTGGTCCATGTAGTGGCCACCGCACTCGCGGGCGAGGCGCTCGGCCTCTGCGTACATGTCCGGAGCGCGATCGACGAAGTGGCAGCGGCCGCCGTGCCACTCGATCAGGCGCACCTTCTCCTCCGAGGTCGAGCGAGGCATCACCGCGACGAACGGCAGCCCGAGAAGCCCGGCGAAGTAGGCCTCCGAGACCGCGGTGGATCCGGAGGAGGCCTCGACGACCGTCGAGCCCTCGTGGAGCCAGCCGTTGCAGACCGCGTAGAGGAACAGCGACCGGGCCAGGCGGTGCTTCAGCGAGCCAGTGGGATGAACCGACTCGTCCTTCAGATAGAGGTCGACACCGCCGCTCGCACCGTCGCGGACGGGGAGCGGAACGACGTGCAGATGGGTGTCGGCCGAGCGCTGCGCGTCGGCCTCGACGCGGCGTACGGCTTCGTCGATCCAGGCGCGATGAGAGTCAGAGAGGCGAGGCACCGGCCGAGCGTAACTCCACCCTGATCTGTCCTCGGCATGTGCGGTGAGCCACAATGACAGACCGAAACACGATCGGGTCCGGGCAGTGAAGTTGCCCACAAGTTAGACCGATCTAAGGACCCCGATTAACCATTGCGGCCCCAAAAGCGAGACAAAAGACCTGTGGACGAACCTCTTGACGTAGTGCTGATCGGCGGCGGCATCATGAGCGCCACCCTGGGCGTGCTCCTCCAGGAGCTGGAGCCCAGCTGGTCCATCAAGCTGATCGAGCGGCTCGACTCGCTCGCGGTCGAGTCCTCCGGCCCGTGGAACAACGCCGGCACCGGTCACTCCGCGCTGTGCGAGCTCAACTACAGCCCGCAGAACCCCGACGGCTCGGTCGACATCTCCAAGGCCGTCACCGTCAACGAGCAGTTCCAGCTCTCCCGTCAGCTGTGGTCCTTCCTGGTCGAGAACGGCCGCATCCCGGACCCGGACAAGTTCATCCACACCGTCCCGCACATGTCCTTCGTGTGGGGTGCCGAGAACGTCGACTACCTGCGCAAGCGCTACGAGGCGCTGTCGGTCCACTCGCTCTTCGGCGGGATGGAGTTCAGCGAGGACCCCGAGGTCATCAGGGGCTGGGCGCCGCTGCTGCTCGAGGGCCGCTCGGCCAAGTCGCTCGCCGAGGAGCCGGTCGCGGCCACCTGGACCAACGCCGGCACCGACGTCGACTTCGGCTCGCTCACCTCGATCCTGACCAGCACCCTGGTGGACAAGGGCGCCGACCTCGAGACCGGGTCCGAGGTCACCGATCTGCACCAGACCATGGACGGCTTCTGGCACATCTACGGCCGCAACGAGACCGGGAAGTACCACCTGCGTTCCCGGTTCGTCTTCGTCGGCGCCGGCGGCTACGCACTGCCGCTGCTACAGAAGGCCGCAATCCGGGAGATCCGCGGCTTCGGCGGCTTCCCGGTCTCCGGTGAGTTCCTGCGTACGTCCAAGCCGGAGCTCGTCGCCCAGCACCGCGCCAAGGCCTACGGCAAGGCCGCCGTCGGTGCCCCGCCGATGTCGGTGCCTCACCTCGACACCCGTTACGTCGACGGCGACACCCACCTGATGTTCGGTCCGTACGCCGGCTGGAGCCCGCGCTTCCTCAAGACCGGCTCGCTCACCGACCTGTTCCTCTCGGTGCGGCCCCACAACCTGCTGCCGATGCTGCGGGCCGGGCTGACCAACATGGACCTCACCGTCTACCTGGTCAAGGAGCTGCTGCGCTCGCCGCGCAAGAAGTTCGACGACCTCCTGGACTTCTTCCCCGCCGCCGACCGCAAGGACTGGGACCGGATCATCGCCGGCCAGCGGGTGCAGGTCATCCGTCCCGACGGCGTACTCCAGTTCGGCACCGAGGTCATCACCGCCGAGGACGGCACCATCGCCGGGCTCTTGGGCGCGTCTCCGGGTGCCTCGACCGCCCCGGCGATCATGATCAACGTCCTGCGCCGCTGCTTCCCCGACCGCTGGGACAGCTGGCAGCCCCAGCTCAAGACGATGATCCCGGCCACCGGTCCCGAGCTCAGCGCCAACCCCGAGCTCGCCGCCGAGACCTTCGCGCGCACCGACCGCCAGCTCCACCTGGGCTGACTGTCAGCCGAATCTGCAGTTGTGGGCGACGAAACGTCAGTTTCGTCGC